>CAZPYF010000004.1:0-32409 GCA_964590015.1 uncultured Burkholderiaceae bacterium | reverse complement strand
TCAGACGGCTTCAAGATCGCGGTCAATTACTTCGGCAATGTAGACAACGCTCAGGAAGTCGTTGCGGCGATTCAATCTATGGGCGGCGAAGCGATAGCAGTGCAGGCGGACGTGTCTCACGCCGACGACGTGCACAGGCTCTTCTCCACCACCGAAGAGTCGTTCGGCGCCATCGGCGTCGTAGTGCATAGCGCCGGCGTCATGTCGCTGGCCCGTATTACTCCCGACAGCGTCAAGACCTTCGATCAAGTGATTCAGACCAATCTGCGCGGCGCGTATCTGGTGCTGGGCGAGGCCGCCGCGCGGTTGCCGGCGGGTGGCCGCATTATCGCGCTATCGAGCAGTGTCATTGCCAAGTCGTTTCCCGAGTACGGGCCCTACATCGCCGCCAAGGCCGGCGTTGAGGGGCTGGTGCATGTGCTGGCCAACGAGCTGGCCGGCCGCGGCATCACGGTAAACGCGGTAGCCCCCGGGCCGGTAGCCACCGATCTTTTTCTCAACGGCAAATCCGAGGAGCAGATCGCACAATTGAGCGAACTTGTGCCGCTTAAACGCCTGGGGCGCCCTGACGACATCGCACGACTGGTGTCATTCCTTGTGGGAGCCGACGGCGGCTGGATTAACGCGCAAGTCGTACGCGCCAACGGCGGCTTCGCCTGAACGGGAGAAGACTCATGAACCACCTATCCACCCGTCTGAAGGTCGTGCTCGGTGAGTCGGTCGTTGCGTCCTCGGCCGCGACATTGAGCGTCATGGCGTTCGAAGTGCCTGTGTGGGCCATGTTCGTTGGCTGGATCTCATTCTTCACTCGCGGCCTGAACCTCAAGGCAGGCGCCGTGAACCTTATTTGCGTACTAACCGGCGTCGTTATGGGCATTGGTGCAGCCCACGCGATGGCGGCCCTCACGCCGGTTATGGGCGGCTACGCCATTAGTGTGGTGGTGTTCGCAATCACCGTGATCGCCCTTTCACTAGCGAAGGCGCCCGTATTCAACAACCTCCTCGGTTTCTTCCTTGGCCTGGTGGCCTACTTCGCTTCGCACCAACCGCCGTCATTCACCGCTTTCTGGATGCTGGGGCTAGCCGCCACTTTGGGCACCACCGCAGCCTTCATCGCCCATACGTTGCAAAAGCATCTTCAACAGAACGTTGCTCACTGACCTCCAAGGAGAGTCACTATGGAATCACCCCACACCCTGAACGAGATCCACCCTTCTGCGACTGCGGCGCCGCCCGAAGAACAGTTGGTGATTTCACCGCCGGAAGAACGCTTGTTGTTCCCTTCGATGGCGAAGCTCTACACCCATGCGGAACCTCTGCTATACGCAGCGCTACGCGCCATGTTCGGCATTATCCTGTTCACCCATGGACTCCCGAAAGCGCTGGGAACGTCGCACGGCTCCATGGCCGACCCTATGGCCGGCTCGATCAATCTGATTCAGAACGTGATGGGCTTGCCCTTCGCCCCGCAGCTGGCCTTTCTGGTGATGCTCCTGGAAACCGCCGGAGCGGTCATGTTGAGCGTCGGATTTCTGACGCGGCCGATCGCCCTAATTATCGCACTTGAAATGGTGGGCATCAGCTATGCGTTAGGCCCGGCGTGGCCGTGGATCGACCGTGGCATTGAATTCGCCGTGCTCATGGGTTTCCTCGCACTTTATATGGCGGTGCGCGGCGGCGGCCGGTTTTCAGTAGATCAGAAGCTGCGGCTTTCGGTGTGAGTTACAGCAAGGCTCGTTGCAGCGCCGTTATCGGTTCAGGAGAGTCACACGCGTACATGGCGGCGGGCCGAGGGCCGCCTCTGGCGCGAATTAAACGCAGCGGCCCCGGCGAGTTGAAATATATATATCGTCTGATATTATGGATAATGGCCCGTAATATGAGGTTAATAATTTGTTTAAACTGATACTACCGATCCAAAACGCTAATAGCCGCCTTCGGACTCCATTAAAAAACAATAACAATTATCGCAAACCGCGCAGACTTTCTCTGCGCACGTGGCTCCCGAGATTATTTTCAATTAATTCTCGCAATAACACCGCGAATCAGCACCGCGGTAAATAAACTTACTCGGCCTGATGTTTGCCACCCCGAGCAGCGAAGAACTGCCATATCAGCAACGACGCCCTGGGCCCTTTGCTGCTATGAAACTTGAAGCGCTCGTCACCGCCGCTCCACGCGTGGCCGACTTCCTTCAACAGACACAGGCGAACCATTACGCGCTTCTCATTTAGAAATTCCTGTCGGACATATTCGCGATGCGTGCCCTGCGCGAGCACAGTGCTCTTCACCGTCTTCGCGTCAGTTAGGTCGCAGAATTGTTCGGCCAGTTGGGCGGCATTACGGGGCGACACCACATTGTCGCGCTCTCCGTGAATAATCATCACTGAGCGATCAAAGGCGTGCTGCGCCGGTCTCATCAGCGGCGTAAGAAGTCGGCTTGGATCAGAAGAGCTGGCTTTGCGCATGACCTGGAGGCCGGCGGCGGCATTTCCCGCCGCGCCTACGACGGCACCCGAATGTAGGGCGCCGCTGGCGAAAACGTCGGGATGCCGCAATAGAGCGAGGGCGGCCATGCCCGCCCCGGCCGACATCCCTGCGATATACACCCGGTTTGAATCCAAGCCAAAACGACGCACAAGGGTGCGCGCCAGATCGGTAATAGCATCCGCTTCAGCCAGCCCGTGGCCGCCATCCGGCTGAAACCAACGCCAGCATCGCAGGGCTTGGGCGCGCTTGGCTTGTTGCGGATACGCCAACATAAAGCCCTTCTTATCGGCCAGAGCGTTCATGCCTGTACCGGCGGCAAAGTCGAACGAGGTCTGCTGGCAGCCATGCAGCATGATCACCAGCGGCAACCCGGGCAATGCATGCCCTTCTGGCGAGTACAGCGAGTACGCCAGGCGCCCGACCGCCGATGCCCGCACAGCCGCCGTGTTATGCACGAAGTTCTGCCATTTCCCCTTGCCGCCGTGCGGGCCGGCCTCCGTGCCGCGAACCGTGGCCGAACCACCAGACGCTGCTTTACCGGCTCTTTTGGTAGCGGCACGTTTCGCCGTACCCGTGCTCGTTGCGGTTTTGGTGACCTTGCGCGCCGTCTTGGTGAGCCGCTTCAAGGCCTTGCGCTGGGTGCGCGCCATCCGACGCACGCTCGAGAAAAACAGATCACTGAGCTTTTTGGTCATGGGCCGACAATACCGCCTTCATGTGAAAGGAAAGTGTCTGTCTGAGCCCACTGGGAACGACTGCGCGAATGCCGGTCGCGCGTTAGAACACCGTTTCGGCCGTTTCGACGCCTTCGAGGTATTCGCGGGCGTTGATCTTCAAGCCCTTCTTACCGGCGAAATTGCATTCCGTGTCGTGTACGGCGTGTTTGCAGCCCAGCATGAGCGGGCATACCCGGAAGAGTTCGCTTACCCAGTCGACAAACACCCGCACTTTCGATGACAGGTGGCGGTTATGCAAGTACACCACTGAGATGGGCAGCGGCGGAGGCGTCCACTCGGCCAGTATCTCGACGAGTTCACCGGATTCCAGCAAAGGGGCCACCATGTAACGCGGGGCCTGAATCAGCCCGAAGCCTTTCACGCCGCTGTGCACATAGGCTTCGGCGTCGTTAACCGACACCTTGCCCTTCACCTGTACATCACACGCTTCGCCATCCACCGTAAAGGTCCAGTCGATGATGCGGCCCGTACGGTCGGAAAAATAATGCACCGCGTGGTGGTGTTCGAGGTCTTCAATGGTTTTCGGCTCGCCATGCCGGGCGATATATGAGGGGGCCGCGCACGTAACCGATTCGAAGGTTCCAATGCGCCGCGCCACCAGGCTGGAATCTTTCAGCTCGCCCACCCGTATCGCGCAGTCGACGGCTTCTCGCACCATATCAACCGTACGGTCGCTCATGCCCAGCGCGAGCTCGATATCGGGGTAGCGCTGATGAAAATCGCACAGTGCGGGCATGAGAATCAGGCGGCCAATTGACGCCGACATCTCAACACGCAGCCGCCCGCTCGGCCCGCGCGTGACATCGCGGAACGACGATTCCAGATCTTCCAGATCAGCCAGCAGTTGTTTGCATCGGTCGTAATACGAAGCGCCATCGGGCGTGAGGCTCAGGCGACGGGTCGTGCGATTGAGAAGGCGGATATTCAGACTTCGTTCGAGCTTCTGAACCGTGGTGCTCACTGTCGAGCGAGGAAGACCCAGACTGTCTGCCGCAAGGGAAAAGCTGTCGACCTCGACAACGCGGGTGAAGATCTGCATAGCCTGAATCCGATCCATGGGCGCTCCTGATTGTTCATGCTGCGCGAATAGTGTTTACGAATAATCGCTATTTAACTGCCGCAGCAAAGAATCAATAATACACCTACTTCTCCACGGTGGTCACACCGGAAACGGCTGCATCGTCATATAGAAGGCGACTACCCCGCCGCCGCCCGCCCCGACCGCCACTGCGCACAACGCAGCTTTCAATGAATGAGCTTCCCCATGTCTCTATTGTCCAACCGATACACGATCGCCGCTCTGGTCATCGCCTTGTCTGCCGCGGCCGGCGCCGCCGTCTACTGGCGAACCGCTGAAGCGGAAGCCGCTCTTCCAGAACCTTCAGTCGCTGCGGCCACCGTCGATGTGGCGCCGGTACTCGAACGCCGGATTTCCGACCGTCGCGAATATTCGGGTCGCCTTGAAGCGGTTGACTACGTGGCCATTCGGCCCCAAGTTTCCGGCACGATCACGATGGTGCATTTCGAAGACGGCGCACTCGTGAATGAGGGCGATGTTCTCTTCACCATCGACCCGCGACCCTACCGCGCGGCAGTGGCCCGTGCCAAGGCTGACCTCGCGGCGGCCGAAGCGCGCGTCGCCTACACGCACACCGAGCTTCAGCGCTCGAAACGCTTGCTGGCCCAGAATGCGGTGGCTCGCAAGGATTTCGAAGAAAAACGCCACACCGCCCGAGTGGCCGCGGCCGAGAAGCTGGCCGCCGAAGCAGCTGTGGCGTCGGCCGAGCTCGACCTGGAGCACACCGAGATCGTCGCGCCGGTATCAGGCCGCATATCGCGGGCGGAAGTGACGGAAGGCAACTTCGTGGTGGCCGGTGCCGTGTCAGGCCCGCTCACGACCTTGGTGTCGGTCGACACCATGTATGCCTCGTTCGAAGTCGACGAACAAAGCTACCTGAACTTCGTCATGCCCTCGCGCCGCTCGAGCGATACCCCGGCCATCGTGTCAATGGGGCTCGCCAACGAGCAGGGCTTCCCACGCGCCGGGCGGCTCGCATCGGTCGACAACCGGCTGGATACTTCTTCAGGCACGATTCGTTTGCGCGCCGTCTTCGATAACAGTGACGGCACGCTGGTGCCCGGCTTGTACGCACGTATCCAGCTTGCCGGCGCCGCCTCGCGCAATGCCGTTCTCATCGACGAGACCGCGATCGGCACCGACCAAGACAAACGCTTTGTTCTCGTCGTCGGTGAAGACGACCGAACCGCCTATCGGGAAGTGAAGCTGGGCGCTCTGCAAGAAGGCTTGCGCGTGGTTGAGTCAGGCCTGAAGCCGGGCGAACGTATCGTCGTGAACGGCCTGCAACGCGTGCGGGCCGGCGACCCGATTACGCCCCATTTGGTGCAGTCGCCGACAGCGACACAGTTGGCCGACGCCGACTCGACCCGGCCTGCGCCCATCCAGAATGCGACGAACGCTTCCTGATCAGGCCTCGACATGAATATCTCCAAATTTTTTATCGACCGCCCGATCTTTGCCGGCGTATTGTCGATCCTCATCATGCTGGCCGGTGGTCTGGCCGTCTTCCAGCTACCGATCTCCGAATACCCGGAAGTGGTGCCGCCCTCGGTCGTGGTGCGCGCGCAATACCCCGGCGCCAATCCGAAGGTATTGGCTGAAACCGTTGCGGCGCCGTTGGAAGAGTCGATCAATGGCGTTGAGAATATGCTGTACATGCAGTCGCAGGCGAACAGCGACGGCAACCTGGCAGTGACGGTGAATTTCCATCTGGGCACCGACCCCGACAAGGCGCAGCAGATGGTGCAGAACCGCGTGTCACAAGCGCTGCCGCGCCTGCCGGAGGAAGTGCAGCGGCTGGGCGTCAACACGATGAAATCGTCGCCCACCCTCACCATGGTCGTGCATCTGATTTCACCCGACCAACGCTACGACACCACTTACTTGCGCAACTACGCCGTCTTGAATGTGAAAGACCGGCTCGCACGCATAGAGGGCGTCGGCGAAGTGGCAATCTGGGGTGCCGGCGACTACGCCATGCGCATCTGGCTCGACCCGGGAAAGATGGCCGAACGCGGCCTGACAGCGGCCGAAGCGGTGGCGGCGATACGCGAGCAGAATATTCAGGTGGCCGCCGGAATTATCGGCGCCACCCCCACTGCTGCCGACGTGCCCTTGCAGCTGTCGGTGAACGCGCGCGGCCGCTTGCAGACGCAGGAAGAATTCGGCGAAATAATCCTTAAAGCATCAGATGACGGTGCGATCACACGGCTGTCAGACGTTGCGCGCATCGAACTCGGCGCTTCAGAGTACGGGCTACGCTCGCTGCTCGACAACCAGCCCGCCGTCGGCATCGGCATCATGCAGTCACCGGGCGCCAACGCACTGGCGATTTCCGACGCTGTACGGGCCACGATGGACGAGCTTTCGGCGGACTTTCCGGCAGCGGTGGAAAGCCGGATCATGTACGACCCCACCCAGTTCGTGCGCTCGAGCATCAACGCTGTGGTCATAACCTTGCTCGAAGCCGTAGCACTGGTCGTGCTCGTCGTGATCGTCTTTCTGCAAACATGGCGAGCGTCGATCATCCCGCTTCTGGCCGTTCCGGTGTCGATCATCGGTACTTTCGCGTTGCTGCTCGCCTTCGGCTATTCGATCAACGCCCTTTCGCTCTTCGGCTTGGTGCTGGCCATCGGCATCGTCGTGGACGACGCGATCGTGGTCGTGGAAAACGTAGAGCGCAATATCGAGCAAGGGCTGTCGCCGCGCGAGGCCACCTACCGCGCCATGCGGGAAGTGAGCGGCCCGATCATCGCCATTGCGCTCACCCTGGTTGCCGTGTTCGTGCCGCTAGCCTTCATGACAGGCCTCACCGGCCAATTCTTCAAACAGTTCGCCATGACGATCGCGATCTCCACCGTGATCTCAGCCGTGAACTCGCTGACTCTGTCGCCGGCCTTAGCCGCCCTACTGCTGAAGGATCACAGCGCGGAGCCCGACTGGCTGACCCGCTTCATGAATCGGTGGCTGGGCGGCTTCTTCCGCGCGTTCAATCGATTCTTCAGCCGGTCCTCCGACCGTTATGCCTCGGGTGTGGCCGGCGTTGTAAGCCGGAAAGCGTCGACAATGGGTGTGTACCTATTACTGCTGGCGCTGACGGCGGGCGTGTCGTATGTGGTGCCGGGCGGCTTTATTCCCGCACAAGACAAGCAGTACTTGATCAGCTTCGCTCAACTACCCAGTGGGGCCTCGCTTGACCGTACCGAAGCGGTGATCCGCCGCATGTCCGACATTGCCCTCAAGCAACCGGGCGTAGAAAGCGCCATCGCCTTTCCCGGGCTGTCGATCAACGGCTTCACCAACAGCTCAAGTGCGGGCATCGTGTTCGTCGGGCTTGATGCCTTCGACCAACGCAAGGATGCGGCATTGTCGGCCGATAACATTGCGGCCGAATTGGGCAAGGCCTACGCCGAAATCAAGGATTCCTACATTGCGGTGTTTCCGCCACCGCCCATCATGGGCCTTGGCACCGTGGGCGGCTTCAAGCTGCAACTGGAAGACCACGCCGCGCTTGGGTATGAGGCCATGGACGAGGTCACAAAACAGTTCCTTGCCAAAGCCGCCCAGGCGCCCGAACTGGGGCCGGCCTTCTCGAGCTTCCAGATCAATGTCCCACAGCTCGACGTCGATCTGGACAGGGTGCGCGCCAAGCAACTGGGCATACCGGTGGACGAAGTCTTCGACACCATGCAGATCTATCTGGGTTCGCTTTATGTGAATGACTTCAATCGCTTTGGCCGCGTCTATCAGGTGCGCGCCCAGGCGGATGCGCCGTACCGCTCGCACCCCGAAGACATTCTTCAGCTCAAAACCCGTAGCCGCAACGGACAGATGGTGCCGTTGTCGTCGGTGGCCACCGTGACACCCGGCTTCGGGCCTGAAATGGTGGTGCGCTACAACGGCTATACCGCGGCGGACATCAACAGCGGGCCGGCACCCGGCTATTCCAGCGACCAGGCGCAGGCCGCGGCCGAACGCATTGCGAACGAGGTGTTGCCGCGTGGCGTGAAGTACGAATGGACCGACCTGACCTACCAGCAGATCCTTGCCGGGAACGCCGGAATCTGGGTATTTCCGATCAGTGTGCTGTTGGTCTTCCTGGTGTTGGCCGCGTTGTACGAGAGTTTGACTCTGCCACTGGCGGTAATTCTGATCGTGCCCATGAGTATTCTTGCCGCGCTTACGGGCGTGTGGCTCACCGGCGGCGACAACGACATCTTCACCCAGATTGGCCTGATGGTGTTGGTGGGGCTCGCGTGCAAGAACGCCATTCTGATTGTGGAGTTTGCGCGCGACCTCGAGATGCAGGGCGTTGGCACGGTCGAGGCGGCTATCGAAGCGAGTCGCTTGCGGTTGCGACCGATTCTGATGACTTCAATCGCGTTCATCATGGGTGTCGTGCCACTCGTGTTATCGAGCGGTGCCGGTTCGGAAATGCGCCATGCCATGGGCATTGCCGTGTTCTTCGGCATGCTGGGCGTGACGCTGTTCGGCCTCTTCCTCACACCCGTGTTCTATGTCGGCCTGCGCAAGCTGGCTAACCGCCCGCTGCGCGCGACCGGCAGCCATGGCGCGCCTGCCCTGCACGGCGGCGAATAAACGAGATACATCATGACGACGTCTTTCCGATTCCCCATTCTGGGCCTGTTGGCGGCCCTGGTGCTCGCCGGTTGCGCGGTGGGCCCCGAGTATCAACGCGCTGAAGTCTCTGTTCCCGATCAGTTCAAGGAAGCGACCTTGTCGCCCGAGGCGGCACGCCAGTGGAAGGTGGCCCAACCCAAGGACGCCCTGTCGCGCGGCGAGTGGTGGCGTATCTTTAATGATCCGGCTCTTGATGCCCTCGAAACACAGGCGGCAGCTGCGAATCAAGACCTTAAGGCGGCAGCCGCCCGGGTTCGACAAGCCCGAGCGCTACGCCGCAATGCCGAGTCGGATCGCTTCCCTACGGTCGACGCCGGCTTTGGGCCGAACCGCCAGCGAACTTCAGCGGCAGCGCAAGGGCTGCCCGACGGCGGCCCGGCATCCACACAAACGCTCTGGCGCGCTCAGCTCGGCGCTTCATATGAGGTGGATCTCTTCGGGCGCGTGGCATCAGAGGTGGATGCGGCTACGGCCGACGCTCAACAAAGCGCCGCCCTGTTCGAATCGGTGAAGCTGGCCTTGCAGGCCGATGTCGCGCAGGCTTACTTTGCGATCCGCCAACTGGACGCCGAACTGGCGCTGTACCGCCGCACCGTTGAGCTGCGCAGCGACACCTTGGAGCTGGTGGAACAGCGCCATGCTGCAGGCGATATCGGTGAACTCGACGTGGCCCGAAGCCGCAGTGCGCTGGCATCGGCGAAGTCAGAGGCGTTGAGCGTCGAGCGCGAACGCAGCCTCGCAGAGCATGCACTGGCCACGCTGCTGGGTACCACACCCACTGAGTTCGCCCTGCCCCCGATGCCACTTGAGCGTTTCCCGGTCGCCATTCCCGCCGGGCTACCGTCGTCGCTGCTTGAACGACGCCCCGACATTGCGGCCGCCGAGCGCGCCATGGCTGCAGCGAACGCACGCGTCGGCGTGGCGCAGGCCGCCTTTTTCCCGCGCCTGACGCTCACCGGAGCGATGGGCTACGAATCGGCCGATCTGGGCAATCTGCTGCAGTGGTCAAGCCGCGCGTTCCTGCTCGGCCCGCTGGTGGGTACGGCCTTGTCGCTGCCGATCTTCGATGGCGGGCGCCGTGAGGCCGGCGTGGAGCGCGCCCGCGCGCAGTTCGAGGAAGACGTGGCGAACTACCGGCAGACCGTCTTGCAAGCGTTCAGGGAAGTCGAAGACGGCCTGGCCAGCCTACGCATTCTTGGCGAACAGAGCGGCGTGCAAGACGCGGCCGTACAGCAGGCGTCTCGCGCGGCGGAGTTATCGCATATTCAGTATCGGGAAGGATCCATCAGCTATCTGGATGTGATCGATGCCGATCGCGAAGTCTTACTTCAGCAACGGGTGTCGGTACGGCTCGACGGCGAACGGGCGCGGGCGGCGGTGGGGTTGGTGCGGGCCATTGGTGGCGGTTGGGATACCGGGGCATGAGCTCTTGGTCATGGAGCGGTACCCCGCCTATTCGGCTCATTGTGACGGCTGGGTGGTGCGACTGGATGTCGACCCGGTGCATGCGTATACTGCCGTATGTCGTCACTCGGAGTTCCGTATGCCTGCACCTCGTGAAAGAATCGCCGTCGTCGGCACCGGCGTCATCGGCGCTAGTTGGGCCGCTTGCTTCCTGGCCAATGGCTACGATGTAGCCGCCACCGATCCCGCGCCCGACGCCGAGCGGCGCCTGCGCTCGCTGGTCGATACCTATTGGCCCACCCTTGAGCGTATGGGTCTGAAGGAAGGTGCGTCGCGCGAACGTCTCAGCTTCCATACCGATTTGCCCGACGCCGTGGAAGGCGCCTTCTTCATTCAGGAAAGCGGGCCAGAGCGTCTGGACATCAAGCGTGACACCATCCGTCAGATCGACGCGGCGGCCTCTGACGCGGCATTGATTGCAAGCAGCTCTTCAGGAATTCCTGTTAGCGCGTTTCAAGAGGCAGCGCGCCACCCCGAGCGTGTACTGCTGGGCCATCCGTTCAACCCGCCGCATCTCATACCGTTGGTGGAAGTGGTGGGTGGCAAGGCCACCTCAAGCGAAGCACTCGACCGGGCCATGGCCTTCTATGCCGCTATCGGCAAGAAACCCATCATGATCCAGAAAGAGGTGAAAGGCCATATTGCCAACCGTTTGCAGGCAGCGCTATGGCGTGAGGCCATGTACCTGGTGGAACAGGGCGTCGCCTCGGTCAGCGACATCGACGCAGCCATCGCTCATGGGCCCGGCCTGCGTTGGGCGCTGCTGGGGCCGTTCATGAACCTGCAGCTTTCCGGCGGGCCCGGTGGCATGGCCCATTTTCTAGAGCACCTCGGGCCACCGGTGGAAGAATGGTGGGCCGACTTGGGGCAGGTGAAGCTGAATCCGGAGCTCAATCGCACGCTCGTTGACGGCGTCAATGAGGAAATCGGATCAGCCGATCTCGCCGAAATTGTCGCCCAGCGCGACGACGCCTTGCTAGCTCTGATGCAACTCAAGGCAGAGCGCGAAAAACTGCCTTGAATTGCGCTGAAGCGCCGACGCCCGCTTCAGATCGTCTGGCCGGTACATTGAGGGAATGATCATGAGAGCACGAACACGCGCTGTAGCGTTCGCTTTGGCCACCCTGCTGGCCGCGCTCTGCATACCATTCACGAATTCGGCCTCCGCGCAGAGCGACCCCATCCTCGCTGCTGTGCATGCCGCCGAACAGCGGTTGCAGGCGCGGGTCGGCGTATTCGTGCATGACACGGGTAGCGCCCGCGTCTGGAGCTATCGAGAAGACGAGCGCTTCCCGATGGCCAGCACGGTAAAGACGCTGGTGTGCGCCGCATTACTGCATCAGGGCACCGAAGCGATGGATACGCGCGTCGCAATACGTGAAAGCGATTTAATGGAGTACTCGCCCGTTACCCGAAAGCGGGTGGGCGACGCCGTACCAGCCTCAGAGCTTTGCGCCATCACGATGCGCACCAGTGACAACACCGCGGTCAATGGCGTCCTGCACGTCATGGGCGGTCCGACCACCGTCACATTGTTCCTGCGCTCTATTGGCGATAAGTCGACACGCCTTGACCGCATAGAACCCGATCTGAATGAGGCCACGCCGGGCGACCCGCGCGACACCACCACGCCGCGAGCCATGGCGAAGACGCTAGAAACGCTCGTTCTGGGATCCCAGTTGGAATCGGGTGCAAAACAGCAGTTGACGCAGTGGCTGCTCAGCAATGAAGTGGGCGGTCCGCTATTGCGCGCCGGCGTGCCCAACGATTGGAAGGTGGCTGACCGCACCGGGGCCGGAGGCTACGGCACACGCGGCGTCGCCGCCGTGATGTGGCCGCCCGAGCAGGCCCCGATCATCGCGGCCATATACCTCACCGACACTGAGGCCTCCATGGACGCCCGCAGCGCCGCCATCGCTTCCATCGGAGCGGCAATCGCTTCCGCTATCGCCCAGTAAACGCCTGCGTGCTGCCATCGCCCTTCAACTGTCTTTTCGCGACGTCTACGAACGCCCGCACGTTCGGATGATTCCTGCGCCCGCTCTGGAAGAGCAAAGAAACGGGAAGTGCCGGGGCTTCTTCACCGATGCGTAACGGCTCGAGTCGCCTGGCGGCCAACTCGTCGGCTACCTGATACGACAGCGTTCGCACGATGCCCAGGCCTGCCACGGCTGCGGCAACCGCGGCGCCGGCATGATTGACCGAGAAACGTGCGGGGCGGCCGAAACGGCGCGCGTCGTCGAGCCCCCATCCTCGGTGAGGCCCGGCCTCGTCTTCAACCCAGATGACATCATGATCGCGCAAGTCTGAGAGCGACTGCGGCCTGCCGCGCTTTGCAAGATACGCCGGGCTGGCACACAACACACGCCGAACTTCGTCTACCCGCAACATGTGGAGCGAGCTGTCGGGCAGATTCGCGATACGAACGGCGACGTCGATACCCTCTTCCACTAGGTTCACGACCCGGTCGAGCAGCAGAAGCCGAGCCTGCAGCCCAGGATATCGCTTCAACAGTTCCTCGACGATGGGTTGGATATGCAGCCGCCCGTACATCACGGGCGCCGTGATGGTCAGCATGCCGCTGGGCGCCGAACCGCGCCCCCGCAGCTCGTCGAACGCGCCGTCGATTTCGGCTAGGCCCGCACGGCATCGCTCGAGGAACAAGGCACCCTCGGCAGTGAGCCGCACACTTCGGGTGGTGCGTCGAAGCAGTTGAGCGCCCACACGGGATTCAAGCGCGGCAATGGTACGTGAGACCGTAGTGGGCGAAAGGTTGAGCCGCCGCCCCGCTTCAGCGAAGCTGGAGTGCTCGGCCACGCAGACAAAGACCCTCAGCGTTCGTAGTCGGTCCATAGCGTTCTCTCGATATTGATATCGAATACCGCAATAGTGAAGTGCATATTTGACGGATTCTCTCATAAAGCCGCATGAGACAGAATGGAGCCGTACTCAACCAAGGAGACTTAATCGCCATGAAACTCTATGACTTCCCTCTATCGGGCCATGCCCACCGCGCGGCCCTCTTCCTTTCGCTCACGGGCGTCGCGCATGAACGAATCAACGTCGACCTTGCCGCCGGAGCACACAAGCAGCCAGAGTTCCTCGCACTGAATGCCTTCGGCGAGGTCCCGGTGCTCGACGACGACGGCATCGTCATCGCCGACTCACTCGCCATTCTGGTTTATGTGGCACGCAAGGTGGGCCCATCGCACTGGCTACCCACCGACCCCATTGCCGAAGCTCGAGTGCAACGTTGGCTATCGGTCGCAGCCGGGAAAATGGCTTACGGTGCCTGCGCCGCGCGCCTCATCACCGTGTTCGGCGCAAGCTTCAACGCAGAAGAAGTCATCGGCCGGGCGTACGCCACGTTGGAAGTCATGGAGGAGACGCTCGCGACATCGCGCTGGATCGCCGAAACCGACGATCCCACCATCGCCGACGTTGCGCTGTACAGCTACACGGCGCGTGCGCCGGAGGGAAATGTGGATCTGTCGGGCTATCCCCGCGTTCAGGCATGGCTGCGACAGATTGAGCAGCTTCCCGGCTTTCTTCCTTTTCCACGCACACCGGCCGGCCTTGACGCCTAACCACCTCTTCAGGAACCATCACCATGCAATTCGACACACTCCACCTCGACCACATCGGCATCCGCGTCACCGACCTCGACGCCTCCGAAGCCTTCTACGCGAAGTTAGGCTTTGTACGTGACCCGGGCGAGTTTGCGCCCGCAGTGAAAGCCTGCGGCCTCATGCATCCCACCGGCCTCAGAATCCATCTCATCTATAACGGCGAAGCCGCCAGCGAAGGCAATGTCCTTCTCGACGCGCCGGTGAAGCGGCCGGGCTATACGCACGCCGCGTTCATCGTCGAAAGCATGGACGAGCTGGTGGCGTGGCTAGCTCGCGAGAACATCGCGATCAGCGAAGGCCCCGTCATGATGGGGCACGGCCGCCGCAATGTCTGCTTCATTCGAGACCCCGATTTGAACGTGCTGGAATTCAACGAAATTCTCGTTTCCGAAGACGTTGCTGCCTGAACGAAGCGTGCTCCTGAACGAAGCGTGCGCGGGGCAGGCTTAGGGCAGCTCCCTAATCCGCCCCATCCTCGGGCAGTCTTGCGATCACTTTGATTTCAAAATCAAAGCCGTAGAGCCAAGTCACGCCCACCGCAGTCAACGTAGGATGCGGCGCCTCGCCCCAGAATTCGGGCACGACCTCCCAGATCTGTTCAAACCGCGCCTGGGGGTCAACCATAAAAACCGTGACGTCGACCACATCATCGAAGGTGCAGCCGGCGGCATTCAGTATGGCGTTAAGATTGTTGAACGCCCGACGCACTTGCCGTTGCAGATCGGGTTCCGGCGAGCCGTCATCAAGGCTTCCGACCTGCCCCGAGACAAACAAAAACCCGTTCGAACGAATGGCAGGAGAATAACGATTGCGTTCGTACAACGCCTGGCGCCCGGGGGAAGTCACAACATCGCGTGTGCTCATTAAAGTCACTCCAAGAAAGTGGGCCGATACGGCCGCGTAGATCACGAGACCACTTTAATGACGCGTGCTGCCCCGATAAATCCGCAAGTGCGTACGACACTGTTTGCGAAAACAAAACAATCACACCACCTGGAGCGACATGGACCGATTCGATGCTATGCAGGCCTTTGCGCGCGTCGTGGAAACCGGCAGTTTCACCAAGGCGGCTGAAACGCTGAATTTGAGTCGGGCTACCGTCACCCAGTTGGTGCAACAGCTCGAGGCACGCCTGCGGGTCCGCTTGCTGAATCGCACCACCCGCAAGGTGAACGTTACGGCCGCGGGCAGTGCTTACTACGAAAGGGTGCTACGGGTGCTCATCGACCTGGAAGATGCCGAATCGCTGCTTGCCGACGCTTCGACATCCCCGCGAGGCCGTCTACGTGTCGATGTACCCAGCCCGTTCGCCAGCACGATACTCATTCCGGCCTTACCGGACTTTCAGGCTCGTTACCCCGACATCCTTTTGTACTTGGGAGTCAGTGACCGTGTAGTGGATCTTATCGACGAGAACGTTGACTGCGTCATTCGGGGCGGTGAGATCTACAACCTTTCGTTAGCGGCACGCCACATTGCCGACCTGCAGCTCGGCCTTTACGCGGCACCGGCCTATCTCGAGCGCTCCGGCCGGCCTGAACACCCAACTGAACTCAGCGGCCTGGCTCACCGCGTCGTGGGCTTCATGGGGTCACGAGGGCAGCCTGTCTTCCCACTACATTTACGACGCGGCGATGAAGAGCACACCGTACAGGCACCCTATTCCTTGCTCGTCGACGAAGGCCTGGCGTATTTAGGCGCGGGGCTGGCCGCCATGGGCGTCATCGGCATCCCCACCTATATGGCGGAAGAGCACGTCAGGAGCGGCAGATTGGTGCCGTTGCTTGAAGGCTGGCAACTTAAACCCATGCCGTTGTATATCGCCTTCCCGCCGAACCGGTATATGAGCGCAAGGCTGCGAGCATTCATTGACTGGGTGGTGGAACTGATGTCACTGCATGCGCCACGCCGGCGGAACGAGCGCTGAAATGTGCTGGCGAACATGTTCGATAAACGGCTTCATGATGAGGGGCGGCTTGCGCTTGCCTGAAGTCAGAAGCGTGTAGTCGTTCACGACCGCAGGCTCAAAGGGAATGTAACTCACCCGATCGCTGCGATAGCCGGCCGCGGTAACGGGGTCGATGAGGCTGATGCCGGCACCCGCTTCGATATGTCGGATCACGGCCAACGAAATCTGCGTCTCGATATTGATGTGGCGCTGCACGTTATGAGACATGAAGATTGCATCGATGGTGGTACGCGCCTCGATCATCGGAGACATCGAGATAAAGCTCTCGCCGTCGAAATCCGCGGGCCGCAGCACCGAAGCACTGGCCAAGCGATGGCCCCGCGGCACAACCGCCACCATGCGCCCGGCGAGTAGCAACTCGCGATTTCCAGAAGTCGTTGAGTTGGCCGGCAACATGGCTACTCCAAGATCGGCGCGGCCCTCATGCACCATGTCGAGCACCACAGGTGAGCTGTCCATGTGTAGCGAGATCAGCGTTTCGGGGTTCTCTTCGGCGAACGTGGCAATAGCCTGTGGCAGGCAACATAACGCGACAGCCGGCGCGGCCGCCACAATCAACTTGCCTTGCTTGAGCTCGCGGATACTCGATGACGCATAGCTAATGCGCTCGACCAGGGTCATGGCCTGCTGCACATCGTCGATGAGTAGTGAGGCTTCGGCGGTAGGAACCAACCGGCCCTTCTGCCGTGTGAACAGCGGAAAGGCGACACGCTCCTCGAAGTCGGAGATTAGCCGGGTAACGACGGGCTGCGTCACGCCCAATAGCTCGGCGGCGCCCGTGACAGATTTGCGCACCATCACGGCACGAAACGCCTCGAGATGGCGAAGAGTGAGTCGCTTTGTCATCCGATCTCCAACCCGTCTTTTGTGGAATGTCCCAGTCGACATGAGACTGCCATTTACTTTTAAATACAATGTCTTTTTAGCATGGCATATTCACAAGTTGTTTGCAATAAGACATTGAACGTCTTTTTTTTCTTTTAAATCCGTCGGTTATTGAAGAATATATCCATTCAATAAAGGCATGATTCAGTATAAACACCAGTATTGAAGACGCGCTGATTTCCTTAGACTTCTTAAGGTCCCACCCACCACCGGAGCAAACCATGCACAAGCCACTCAGTTTTGCACTTACCGCTGTCTGTATTGCCCTGACCGGCCCCGCCGTTGCCGAAGATCTGTATCTCGCTGCCTATGGCGGCTCCACCGAGACCGTATTCAAAGACAAGATCATTCCCGGATTCGAGAAGGAAACGGGCGCACGCGTCATTTACGTGGCGGGTAACTCCACAGACACGCTTGCGAAACTGCAAGCAGAGCGCAACAACCCGCAGTTCGACGTCATCATCGTTGACGACGCCCCGATGCAGCAGGCGGTTCAGTTCGGGTTCTGCGGTGAAATCGCAGACGCACCCGTGTTCAACGACCTCTACCCGCTGGCACGCATTGCAGGCAAGAACGCCCTGGCTCTGGGGGTTCTGGGCACCGGCATCTTCTACAACACCGAATACTTTGCCAAGAAGAACTGGCCTGCGCCTACGGCTTGGGAAGATCTCACTGACGAGAAGTATCACGACAAGCTCGTGATCCCGCCCATCACCAACGGCTACGGTTTGCACACGCTGATCAAGTTCGCTGAGCTGCGTGGCGGCAGCGCCAAAGATATCGATCCAGGCTTCAAAGCCATGCTCGAGGAAGTCGGCCCCAATGTGCTGGCGTGGGAACCTTCGCCCGGCAAGATGACCGAGCTCTTTCAGAACGGCGATGCCGTGATCGGCGTGTGGGGTAGCGGTCGCGTCCAGGCTCTGAAAGACACGGGCTTCCCAGTGGAATTTGTATATCCCAAGGAAGGCGCGTTAGCCCTGTTTACGGCCACGTGTCCGGTCGCAAAAGCCGAGCCAAAGGAAATCACGCAGAAGTTCATCCAGTACCTGTACAAGCCCGAGATCCAAAGCATTCTGGCCGCCGGTCAGGCCTGGGGGCCCATGAACAGCAAGGTTGAGCTCTCGCCTGAAGTGGCCGCTACCGTACCCTACGGCCCCGATCAGATCGCGAAGCTTCAAGCTGTTGATAACACCACCGTGAATGCCAACCGCGCGGAATGGACCAACCGCTGGAACCGCACCGTCGAACGCTGACCCCTGCATTTCCGTCTCCGCACATTAAGTGCGGAGACGCCACGAGGACATCATGAGTTTTTTATCGATCAAAGGTCTCGGAAAGCGGTTTGGCAGCTTTGTGGCCGTCGACAAGCTGGATCTCGATGTGGAACGCGGCGAGTTCATCTCGTTGCTAGGCCCCTCCGGATGCGGCAAGACCACAACCCTGCAGATGGTGGCCGGCTTCATTGAGCCCACCCACGGAACCATATCGGTAGACGGAAAAGACATCACGTCGCTGCGCGCTGAAAAACGCGGCATGGGCGTGGTTTTCCAGAGTTATGCGCTGTTCCCACACATGACGGTGGAACAGAACGTCGCCTTCGGCTTAGAGATGCGCGGCATGACCGGTCAGCAGTTGCAGGCCCGTATCGCTGAAACAATATCCCTGGTTCGCCTCGACGGCCTCGGCAAGCGCTACCCGCGCGAACTCTCAGGCGGCCAGCGCCAGCGCGTCGCGATTGCGCGGGCGCTCGCCATACGCCCCGAAGTGTTGCTGCTCGACGAACCCATGTCGAACCTCGATGCCAAGTTGCGCGAGGAAATGCACATCGAGATGCGCTCCATTCAACGCCATCTGAACATCACCACCGTGCTGGTCACTCACGACCAAGTCGAAGCCATGACCATGAGCGACCGCATCGCCGTCATGCACGGCGGCCGTATTGCTCAACTCGATACGCCGTACAACGCGTACGAGCACCCCGCCTCGAACTTTGCCTCGGCGTTCTTGGGCAAAACCAACCGCCTGGTGGCAGAAGCCCAGCCCGGTACCGACGTACAGGGCCGCGTCAAAGTCGGCGCGAACACCCTCGAAACCGCGCCATATCGCCTTCAAGGCCAGGTACACGCCTACATTCGGCCGGAGAAAATTCACGTGCAAGCCGCCGGCGGCGACGGATTGGCCGGCCGCATCCAGACCAAGCTCTTCCTGGGCAGTATGTGGATGCTGGAAGTCGAAACCGAACTCGGCGTACTACGCGTGAACGCGGCGAACCGTGAGCCCATCACGTTGGGTGAGGGTGACCCGGTCACACTCAGCTGGAACACCAACGATGTGCAGGTGCTGCCGGCGCAGGAGCCCGCCCATGCTTAGCCCGAGCGCCGCACGGGCGCGACGCATGCCGTGGTTGCTTTCGGCGCCGGCGTTGGCCGTGTTTGTGTCGTTATTGCTCACGCCCATCGTACTGACCGGCGTGCTGTCGCTATACGCCTTCGACGGGCAGCGCGGCATTCTCGACACCTATACGCTGGCTAACTACGTCGAAGTCTTCACCGACACGTATTACCTGGAAATCTTCTTTCGCACCGCTGCCATGGCCGCCGTGGTAACCCTGCTGTGCGTGGCCATCGGTGTTCCCGAAACCCTGATCCTGTCGCGCATGCGGGGCCGCTGGCGGGGCATTTTCCTGCTGATCATTCTGGCCCCGCTACTCATTTCGGTGGTAGTGCGCACTCTGGGCTGGTCGATTCTGCTTGGTACTAACGGCTTGGTGAACGGCATCATGGTGGGCATCGGCCTCATCGATGAACCGGTGCGCATGATGTTCACCATGACGGGGGTCATCGTTGCCTTGGTGCATGTCATGGTGCCCTTCATGGTGCTTACTGTGTGGGCCACCATACAGAAGCTCGATCCGCAGGTGGAACAGGCGGGCCTGTCGCTCGGTGCGCCGCGCCACACCACGTTCTTTCGCATCATTCTGCCGCAGCTCCTTCCCGGCATTCTGTCGGGCAGCATCATCGTGTTCGCGCTCACGGCATCAGCCTTTGCCACTCCAGCCCTCATCGGCGGGCGCCGGCTGAAAGTCGCCGCCACCGCTGCGTACGACGAGTTCCTGAGCACCCTGAACTGGCCGCTGGGCGCCACCATCGCCCTGATTCTTCTGGTTGCGAACATCATCGTGATCGTAGGCTGCAACCGCTGGGTGGAAAGACGCTTCCGCTCTGTTTTTGAAGGCTGACTGTCATGCAACGCAATGGCCCGCTCGCCCTGGTCTTCCACACCCTGTTCATTACCTTCATTCTGGCGCCCCTGGCGGTCATCATCGTCGTGTCCTTCACCGACAAGGGCTATATTTCGATGCCGACCGACGGGTTGTCTCTACGTTGGTTCTACGCGATTCTCGACGCCCGCGAGCTCACGAGCGCGTTCTGGTTCTCGTTAAAGCTTGGTTTCGTTGCATCGTGCTCGGCAATGTTGCTGGCCGTTCCCGCTGCGCTCGCCGTAACCCGCTACCGCTTTCGCGGCCGCGAAGCCATGATCGCCTTCTTCATGTCGCCGCTCATGATTCCGCAGGTCGTGCTCGGCGCCGCGTTCCTGCGCTTTTTCAACATCGCCGGGCTGAGCGGCTCGTTCTTCTGGCTCATGGTCACCCACGTCATCCTGATCGTGCCCTATGCCATGCGCATGGTCATCGCTGCGGCTACAGGCATGAACCGGGAAGTCGAACATGCCGGCTCGTCGCTGGGCGCGTCGCCCTGGACCGTGTTCTACCGCATCACATTCCCATTGCTCATGGCAGGTATTGCCGGCGGCTGGATGCTGTCATTCATACAAAGCTTCGACGAGCTCACCATGACCATCTTCGTTGCCACGCCCGGCACCATGACCCTGCCGGTTGCCATGTACAACCATATTGCTCACACCATTGACCCGCTCGTCACATCGGTGTCGGCCGTTCTGATCTTCGGCACCATGCTGGTTGTGCTGCTGATCGAACGCGTCGTCGGGCTCGAGAAAGTGCTTATCGGCCGAGGCTGATCACAGGCAACATCATGCACACTACAGAAGTCATCGTATTAGGGGGCGGGCTTGTAGGCTGCGCCGTGGCCTACGGGCTGGCGCGCCAGGGCGCCCAGGTGACCCAGCTCGACGAAGGCGATAACGCCTTGCGTGCCTCGCGCGGCAATTTCGGCCTGGTGTGGGTACAAGGCAAAGGTTACGGCCTTGCCGACTATGCCCGATGGAGCCTGGAGTCGAGCCGTCTGTGGCCCAAGCTCAGAGACGCCTTGCTGGAAGACACCGGGGTGGACGTGCAACTGAATCAGCGCGGCGGCTTTCACATCTGTCTGAACGACGAAGAAGTGACGGCGCGCCAGGATCGGCTGCAATGGCTGCAAGACCAGGTCGGGGCCCGCGATTACCCGTTCCAGATGCTCAGCCCGGCCGATGTGCGTGATCAGATTCCCGGCCTTTCGGCCGACGTTGCCGGTGTGAGCTACACCCCCATGGACGGGCACTGCAACCCCTTGAAGTTGCTTCACGCCTTCCATACCGCCAACCCGCGCCGGGGCGTCAGCTACCGCCCCAATACACCGGCGACCTCCATCGAGTTTGGCAACGGTGTCTTCACCGTTCAGACGCCTGCGGGGCCCATGCAGGCACCGAAGCTCGTGGTCGCGGCCGGCTTGGCCAATACAACGCTCAGTGCCCAGGTCGGCATTCACGCGCCGGTGCGCCCGAACAAGGGTCAGGTGCTGATCACCGAGCGACTCTCGCCGCTGCTGCGCTGCGCCACCAATTACGTGCGCCAGACCGACGAAGGCACCATACAGATCGGCGATTCCATGGAAGAGGCGGGATACGACGATATGGTGCGCGTGCAGGTCAGCGCAGAAATCGCCGCCCGCGCCGTGGCCTGCTTCCCCGCCTTGCGCCATGTGCGGCTCGTACGCAGCTGGTCTGCACTACGCATCATGACCCCCGACGGCTTCCCCATCTATCAGGAATCCGAAAGCTGCCCGGGTTCATTTGTGGTGACCTGCCACAGCGGTGTCACCCTTGCCGCTCAGCACGTGTTCAATGTTTCACCCTGGATATTGGGCGGCGAGACACCGCCCTACTTGGCCTCCTTCCCGGCCTCCCGTTTCACCCCCGACACGAAGATTGCCCACTATGGCCGATAACGCCCTGTTCGTTCCCCTGTCCGTTGATCACGGCACGGGCACAGCGCCCCCTACCGTGGGGGTTTATCTCAATGATCAGCCACTTACGCTGCCGGCCCACGCATCTCTGGCAGCCGGCCTGCTTGCCGCCGGCGTGACCCGCCTGCGCAACGCCAGTGTCAGCGGATCAGCGCGCGCGCCCTACTGCATGATGGGCGTGTGTTTTGAGTGCCTGGTAGAGATCGACGATGTCCCGAGCCAGCAGGCGTGTCTCACGCGCCCGCGTGAGGGCATGCGCATCCGCACCATGGATACGCTGCCCGGCAAAGCGTTTCACGATGGCGATGTACCCCGTTCCGACCCTCTGGCCTCACTGGAAGGAGACACGCCATGACCGCACACCCCGCCACAAGCGCTGACCATGCCTTTGGTCTCGTCGTGATCGGCGCCGGCCCGGCCGGCATGGCAGCGGCGTTGCGTGCCAGCCGGCATCAGGTCAAGACCTTGCTCATCGACGAACAACCGGAAGTCGGCGGCCAGATTTATCGCAACATCAGCTCGGTCGACCCGCAGCGTGAAGCCATTCTGGGCCCCGACTACAGTCACGGGCGGGTCCTGGCCGATCAGTTCGCCCAAGCCGTTTCCGAAGGTCGCGTCACATACTGGGCCAATACATCGGTATGGCAGGTCGACACCGAAAAAACATTGCATGTTCTGCGCGACAACCGAGCCGCCTCCGTGCAGGCCGACGCCATCATCATTGCCAGCGGCGCCATGGAACGGCCGTTCCCCGTACCCGGCTGGACACTTCCCGGCGTGATGACCGCCGGCGCCGGCCAGATTCTGCTCAAGAGCGCATCACTGGTGCCATCGACGCCCGTCGTGCTGGCCGGATGTGGGCCGCTGCTATACCTGTTGGCCGCCCAGTATTTGCGCGCGGGCGTGAAGATTCAAGCCATTCTTGATACCGCAGGCGGCGCCGATCTGAAGCTGGCCCTGCGCCACGCGTCTGACCTGCTTAAAGGATGGCGCTATGTGCAGAAAGGGGTCAGCCTGCTTCGCGAAATCAAGAATGCCCGTATCCCGTTTTACCGTGACATCCGAGACCTCAGGTTGGAAGGCACCCACGCGCTCGAGCGCGTGAGCTTCAGCGCCGGCGGGCAACATCATTCGTTGCAGACGCAGGTATGCCTTCTGCATCAGGGCGTGGTGCCCAACACCCAGATCAGCTGGTCGCTACGCGCCGAACACCGTTGGGACGACGCGCAGCTATGCTGGATTCCCGTCATCGACGAATGGTGCGAACTCTCGGTACCCGGCATTCATGTTGCGGGCGACGGCGCATCGATTGGCGGCGCACTGGTGGCCGCCCTGCAAGGCGAACTGGCGGCACTCGGCGCGCTGCGTGGCCTTGGCAGTGTGTCGCACGACGCAGTGAGCCGCGATGCCGCGCAATTGCGCAGTCAGATCGCAGGCCATCTGGCCATACGCCCCTTCCTGAATCAACAATACCGCCCCCGCGACGAGTTCCGCATACCCGCCGACGACGTCATGGTTTGCCGCTGCGAAGAGGTGACGGCGGGCAGTATCCGCGAACAGGTCGCCCTCGGGTGTTCCGGCCCGAACCAGACCAAATCCTTCAGCCGTTGCGGCATGGGGCCCTGCCAAGGCCGTATGTGCGGGCTCACGGTCACGGAAGTCATCGCTCAGGCGAGCGGCCAAACACCGCAAGACGTTGGCTACTACCGGATCCGGCCGCCCCTCAAGGCCATCACTCTCGGGCAACTTGCGCAGATTGATTCATGAGCGACGTCATTATTGTCGGTGGTGGGCTGCAAGGCCTATCCACCGCCGTACACCTGGCTCGACGGGGTATTTCGGTACGGCTGCTTGAGGCTGAATACTGCGGCCGACATTCGTCGGGCGTGAACGCCGGCGGAGTACGCACCCTTGGGCGGCATCTGGCCGAGATTCCCCTCGCACTGGCGGCACGCGACCGCATCTGGCACCACCTCGAGGCGTTCGTGGGGCATGACGGGGGTTTCGTGCCCAGCGGCCAGCTTCAAGTCTGCGAGAACGAAGCCGACGTCAAGGCCGCCCAAGAACGAATTGCCCTGCTTGAGTCGCACGGCCACACGCACGAGACCTGGGCCGACCAAGCCCTCGTGCGTGAACTGGTGCCCAGCATTTCACCGCATGTCGTGGGCGGCATCTGGGTGAAAGACGACGGCTATGCCTACCCGTATCACGTCGTCACGGCCTTTCGCCAATCGGCGGAAGCCGCCGGAGCTCAGATTCTTGAGAAATCCCCGGTGCATAAAGTGACCCGTGAAGGCGGTATGTGGAAAGTGCAGACCCGGCACGAGACCTACGAAGCACCTATACTCGTCAACACCGCAGGCGCCTGGGCCGGCGATTTGGCACGCCAGGTGGGCGACGAAGTGCCGATTTTTGCAGACGGCCTCATGCTCATGGTGACCCAGCGCATGGCACCCTTTGTGAAGCCCGTGTTGGGTGCCATGGGGCGTGCTCTGTCGTTCAAGCAATATGCCAACGGAACCGTAGTCATCGGCGGCAGCTTGCGCTGCGATGCCGACGCCACGACGCGGCAGGCGCCAGTGGATCTTGCCAGCATGAGAAGCAGTGCCATCACCGTCACCGACCTGTTCCCGCATCTGCGTAACATGCAGATCGTCAGAGCCTGGGCCGGCGTAGAAGGCTTCCTACCCGATCACATACCCGTAATCGGGCCGAGCATCGCGAGCCCGGGGGTATTCCATGCCTTCGGCTTCTCGGCCCACGGCTTTGAACTGAGCCCCATTATCGGGGAAATCATGGCCGATCTGATTCAGCACGGCACCACCGCGCTGCCGATCGAGCCCTTCCGAATCAACCGCTTCAATTAACAGGAGTACAGTACTCATGAGCACCGAAATCAAACGCATCGACAGCAACGAACGCCTGAGCCGCCTCGTGATTCATAACGGCGTCGTTCATGTCGCCGGCGTGACCGCAAGCAACATCAACGGCGATATTCAGGAACAGACTCGCGACGTTCTGGCCAAGATCGACAGTTACCTTGCCCAAGCGGGCACCGACAAGTCGCGCCTGCTGACCGTACAGATCTGGTTGAAGGACATTGATCGCGACTTCAGCGGCATGAACGCCGTATGGGGCGAATGGGCCGACCGTGCCAACATGCCAACCCGCGCTACCTGCGAAGCCAAGCTGGCTCGCCCTGAACTGCTGGTCGAGATCATCGTCAGCGCGGCGCTGTAAGCGGCGGGCAATTACCCTCGCGTGTAATTCCGCCGATACACGCCTTCACCCATCGCCTCGATCTGCTGCTCCACCAGAACATGAAAGGGGCGCAGCAGATCGGCGAACTGCCCTTCCGGCTCAAGCACCTCCAGCGCCCGCACAATGGCTTCGATTGTGGATACCGCCGCCGGCCCGGGCGCCTTGCGGATTCGATACGCCGAGGGCGCGCCTTCGGCGAGGCTCAACCGGGGTAAAGCGCCTAGCATGGCGTTCGCCCGCACAATACCGCCCGCCTTGCGCCATGTTCCATCTGGCACGATGAGCAACGGCGAGGCGTCTTCGTGCGCCGGTGGCTCGGCAGCAGCCGACGCCGACGCCAGGCAAGGCTCCGAAACGGGCACCGGCTCTTCTTCTGCCGACGGGAATAACAGATACGCGTGCGATGCTGCTGCGATCGCTTCGCCGAGTTGGGGAAAGACCTCACCGATAAGAAGCTCGGCATTCGTAAGGCCCAATACCGCCAGCCGAGCGGTGTTCAACGCGTGTCGCGCCTCATCGGGATGCTGCAATACCAGCACCCGCGTACGGGTGGCGATTGAAGGAATGTGGCCGCATAGGCAATACGCCGCCGGCCGCCCACAGCGTTCGCAACGCGGCCGGGGCGGCTTCTTTGAACTCACAACGTAATGTGCGGCTAGTTGGGCCGCTGGCCCGCCTGCTGCTGCTCCTGGGCTTCCAAGATCAGGGCTTCGAGCTTAGGTGACGTTTTCAGCGCCAGAACGGCGGATTCGGGGTCTTCGCTGTCTTGCTCGAGACTCAGTTCGATGCGCTCGCCGTCGAAGGCATCGGGGTTGGCCTGAATCTGAACATACTGATTCAGCAGGCGATCCACCGCCTTCTGCGCTTCGTACAATTGCGTGGTCATGGAAGACTGAGCATGCAATTTGAACTGCTGCTCGATGGTTCGGGCAAGATCCCAGCTGAAAAACACCAGGGCGTTGCGGCCATGACATTCGGGATGCAGGAATCCCCAGTTTTCTTGGGAAGACGTGTTCAAGGTATCTCGTTGGTGATAGGTGGGCAGGGCAGGCTGCGAAGGTTTCCAGTGTATCAACCCCGGTGCGCCCATGCGACCCGCGTTCAGCTGGCCCTATGCCTGGGTGAACGTGAGATACAGCAGCGCAATCGACATGATGCAGAAGTAGACGCCCACGCCGGCAAGCAGGCTTTGCGAAATCTGTTTGCTGCGTCGCCGCCAGCCCGATACATCGGCACGCCGATGCGGGCCCCACGACCAGACGCACGCGGCAGCCAGCAGGCTGAGAAGGACGATCCAGATTTTCATGGGGGAATTGTAGCCGTCTCTGCCCGCGGCCCGCATGTACACTCAATGCTCCTTCTCTCCCGCGTCATAAAGGAAGAACATGAGCATCAGAACTGTCTACGTTGAGCAAGGCGGCGGATTCGACAAAGTCGTTATCGGCACCAGCGAACCTCGCGAGCCCAAGGCCGGTGAAATCACCGTTCGTCTTCATGCCAGCTCGCTGAACTACCACGACCTCGGCGTTGTAAGCGGCGCGATGGGCCCCACCGAACGGCGCATTCCCATGTCCGACGGCGCCGGCGAGGTCATCGCTGTCGGCCCCGGCTTCACCGAATTCGCTGTTGGCGACCACGTGGTGAGTACATTCTTCCCTGACTGGCTCAGCGGGCCGCCCACTGTGGCCGGATTCGGACGCACGCCGGGCGACGGTATCGATGGGTATGCACGCGAGCAGGTCACCCTGCCTGCCACCGCCTTCACCCGGGCGCCCAGGGGCTACTCCCATGCTGAAGCGGCCACGCTTACCACGGCTGGGCTCACCGCATGGCGCGCGCTGTTTGTTAACGGCCGCCTGCAGCCCGGCGATACCGTTCTGGTGCAAGGAACGGGCGGCGTGTCGATCTTCGCCCTGCAGCTGGCTAAGCTCGCCGGCGCGACCGTCATCGCCACCACCTCCAGTGCCGACAAGATGCAGAAGCTGAAAGCGTTGGGTGCCGATGAAGTGATCAACTATCGCGAAGAACCCGAGTGGGCCAAAGTGGTCAGGCGACTGACCGACAATCGCGGTGTGGATCATGTAATAGAGGTGGGTGGCCCGGCGACGCTTGCACAGTCGCTAACGGCGTGCAAAGTGGGTGGCCATGTGGCCGTGATCGGCGTGCTTACTGGCATCGACAGCCAGCTTCCGCTCAAACAGGCCCTTGGCCGGCATATCCGCCTGGAAGCTTTCATCGTGGGCAATCGCAGCGACCAGCAAGATTTCGTACGCGCCCTGGAAACCGGCGGCGTGCGCCCCGTCATTGATCGGCACTTTCCTCTGGAAGAGCTGGTTGCGGCCTTCAAATACCAGGTCAGCGGCCAGCACTTTGGCAAGATCGTAATAGATATTTAAAGGCGTGCCGATTCGAACTCCACGGGCCCCTGGGGCGTATCGATCGTGAGCACAATGCTCGATTCCTGCCCCTGCTGCAGGGGCAGGTCGAACCCTACCGATTGCCACAGCTCGCGTATGGCGTCTGGATCAGTGTGGCGAGCCACTGCTTCCCTTACCGTGCAGGGCGCGGGCGGCAGGCTGCGCGACGGATGCGTGGCCGTGCCCCAATCGATGAACAGCGGCGCAAACACGCCATAGGCGTTACGCCCCGCCGGCATCAGCAAGTGCCAGTGCAGCATCTCGCCGGAAGCCGACTGGCGGCTCAACGGCTTCACTTCGGCCGGAACACCGGCGCGCCGGTAGGCTTCAACAATAGCCGGGAAGCGGTCGAGGCTGCTCAGCGCGATGATGCGATGCAGTTGCGGCGTTTCAATACCTTCAACGGCCTCGCGCAGGTCGCTGCGCATCGCCAGCGCCGGGTCGGGCGCAATCAGCTCAAGATAAATTTCGCTGGTCGTGGCAATGAGTTTGTTGCGCGTACCGAGGTCGGCGTGGCTGCCGCCGGGCGCGACAGGCACGCCGGTCGTTTCGGTGAAGTGTGCCGCCAGGCGATCGAGATCGTTGGCTGCGATCATGAAATGATCAATGGAACTCACGGTGTGCCTCCTACCACGACAGGTTTCAAATTCAGTAACTGGCCGATTTCCTCGGCGGCCGCCGCCGCATCTTCGCGGGTGGCGTAGCCGGTAACGCGTATGTTGCGGTACTGGTTACCTCGCAGGGTAATCGGATCGTCTTGAATCGCGTAGTCGGCTTTTTCCAGTGTGGCACGTACTTTATCAGGATGCGCAAAGATGCCCACCTGAACGGCATAGCCGCCGGGCCTTGGGGGGGTCGGCTTTCGCGGTGCCGGAGCTTTATGCGAGGGGGCACCCGCGCCCGCAGGCGTGTCTGTGGCGCCCGCCTTGTCGCCCGTTTCCTCTTCCGGAAGCGCCGTGGGCCCTTCA
Source organism: uncultured Burkholderiaceae bacterium (assembly GCA_964590015.1). GTDB lineage: Bacteria > Pseudomonadota > Gammaproteobacteria > Burkholderiales > Burkholderiaceae_B > Yanghanlia. The sequence continues at coordinate 3,669 of CAZPYF010000004.1, read as the reverse complement.
GCCACGATCTGGCTCACCGTGCGCGCCGGCCCCATGCACATCGTGATGATTCGATCCGGCAGCGCGGCCGGGCCTGTAGCGGCCTGGGTTTCGGGGCCGGTTGCCGCCGTTTCCTGCATTGCGTCGATCTTGGCCTGAATCTCTTCGGCCTGGGCATTGAGCTTGTCGGCTTCTGCAAAGGCCTTCAATACGGCCTCTTGCCCCTGCTGTCGATACGAAACATCGAGCCATTCGATGCCCGCCTGCTGCATGGCCTGCGATTGCGCCGGGAACTCGGCGGGCGTATAGCGGCGATGGCCGCTGGCAAATGCATGCAGAAACTCGATGAAGCCACTCGCCCCGCCCCATTGCTGGCGCAGTTCAAAGCCGGGGTAGCGAATTACCAACTCCGTGTCGGCGCATCCCGACACCGACCATGGGAAGACCTGACTATTGGCGAAGTTCATGTTCTGCAGCACCACCGGCCCGCTGGCACATTGCAAGCTCAACGTTATGCTCTCGGGCCGCAACATGGCCCCGGCGTTGGTTTGCGGCGGGTCGGTACGCAGGGTGACGTTGCCTTTAATGTCTTGCAGCTTGCTGATTTTCTCGTCGAGTTGCTTGGCCTGATCTTTCAGAGCGGCCTTGGCTTCCTGGCGGCGCTGCTCGGCCAGTTGCTCGCCGGCCACCGCGGCCTTCATGAGCTGGGCCTGGCTCGCGAAGCCATAGAACTGGCCGCTAAACGGCACCGTGGCACCCAGAGCGTTACGGCCTACATAGCGCGAGCCGTCGCGCGACACAAAGTGCTTCACACTGCCGTCAAGGAAGGCGTTGACCTGCCCTTCCGGGCCAAACAACAGGGTGTCGGCCAGTTGCCGGTCGGTAAGCCCCTTCACCGCCCCCATCACATTGGCATCCCAATTCCCTTGCAATGTGCACGCGGCACTGCGGGCGGCGTAGTCGAGCGAAAAGTTCAGTGCGCCGCCGGCGATCTGCCACACGATGGTGTCGCGCGGATCATTGGTGGTGCCGTAGGAGGCTTGCAACGCGTCGAGGGCGGCTGAGGCGTCGACGAGCGGCACTTCTTTCACCTGCGGATCTTGCCCGTACGACCAGATCTGCACTGCGGCATCCATCGCACTGCCCTCGCCTTGTTGCAGTGCCACGGCGGTGGCTCGCACGCCTTTCTGATAGTTTTGCAGATGAGCAAGCGCCTGCTGATCGGCACTGAGGCTGGCGAACCCTTCCTTGATCGCGTGGCCTTCCGGTAGCGCCTTCAGCACATCGCCTCCGAAGTTTTGCACGACCTTGAGACTTTGCAGCGTGGTCAGCGGTGAGCTGGCCGCCGATGTTGCACCGGCTTCCGGCAAGCGCACGAGCCCCACCAACTTGTCGAGTCGAATGGCTTGATCGAGCCAATGCGGCCGGGAGTCGGAAGGCACCGATACGCCCAGTTGCGCCAGCAAGTGCATATAGCGCCGATACGGATCGGTCGGGCTGAGCAGAGCCGACAGCACGGTGCGCCGCGATGAGGCGTCGGGAAGCAGCTCGGGCGCGTGCACGAAGGCATCCGAGAAGGCATACCAGCGCTGCAGACCGTCGGACATGAAGAGCTGTTCGTACTGCGCCTGGCGTTCGGCCCAAGCCTGCGGATCGCCACTGGCCTGCGCGAGCTCCTTCAGGAAATGTGTAAGCGCTTCGTGGCCTTGCAGGGTGAGCGATGCCGGCACCTCGGGTAAGCCGCTCGCTCGCGGAATATCCCAGAAGTCGGTCATATTCATGGGCTGCAGTTCCGGCTGCATGTCGGCCCAGATATGCACCCACTGAATCGGCCTTGCGGCAAGCCCCATGGTGCCCAGCGCCTTCTGCAGTGCGCGCCGTTCGTCGGCCAGCACGTCGTCGTTCTCTTGCCATACGAGATAGTCGCGGTACATATCGCCCAGCAGCAGCGCGTCGAGCGGGCTCAATGCGCCCTGCTCGATCGAAGGCATCAACGCCTTGAGCTCGGCGCCGGGTGAAGGCAAGGTGCTGAAGTTTCGATCGTTCAGCCGCGCATCGAGCAGATTGATACGGCGTACCAGATTCTGCGCCAGTGCGACGGTGGTCGCATCGGCCGGCCCCGACTGCGGCCCTGCCAGCACCTTCACCAGAAGCGGATTCAGATTCGCACGCAGCACTTCCTTGTTGAAGGCGTCGGCATAGACCGTCTCCAGCTGATTCTGTGCATCGTTGACATGGTGTTGGAAAGGCATCCAGGCACGTTCCCAACCGGGGCGCTTATCGAGCGAATGAACCGCATGCCGAACCGCTTGTAAGGTATGCAGATCAGATGAAAGCCCGCCCGAGAAGTCGACCTCGTGCTTACCGGCCTCGTTCATTGCCAGATGCAGCTGATCTTCGGCCGTGCGGGCGGTGTAGATCATGAAGGCGCCCACCATCACGCACAGCAGCAACCACCCTGTGACGGCCGCATGCCGCAGCATGCGGCGCCAGTGGCGCATACGTTCAAGGGGCTGCCAGGCGTCACGTTGAGCGGGCAGCACATCATTGAGTAGACCGGCACTGAACCAGTCGGCCTGATGTTCGGCGTGGCCCGTACGGCTGCCGGTGAGGAACACGCCGCGCAGCAGCGGGGTCTCGGAATACGGCGTGGCCTGGAAAGCCGGCCGCAGCACCTTGTCGAGCCGCTCTGAAAGGCCCAGCATGCGTTCCGGCAAGCCGAACACTTCGGGTGCCGGCTGCTCGTGCCGGCCCTGCAGGATACGCAGCTCGCCCATGCGTGCCACGATGCGGCCGAAAGCACGCTCCATGAACTCGCCGATGCCTTCTATCGGGCCCTCGTGCAGATAGCCCATCGCCTGGTTCTCGGCGTCGGGCGAAAGCGTGGCGGCCCACGCTGCAAATCCGCGCACGGAATCGCAGTGAGACAACACGATATAGACGGGAACGCGCGCGTTATACACACGCACCAGCTCGTCTACCCGCTGGCGCAGCGCCTGCCCGGTGTCAGCCAGTTCGGCATCGCTGGTTGCCGCAAGCCATTCAGCGCTGAACGACAGCAACACACCATTGAGCGGCTCTCGCCGGCGCGAGCGCAACATCCAATGCAGCATGCGCTTCCAGCTCGACGCCGCGGGTGCAACCACGTCGGGGCCGGCGGTGGGTGCCGGGTCGAGCACGACCATGCCCGGCAGCAGCCACCATTGCAGCGTGGGGTGCTCGTCACCGCCTGCCAAGACGGCATCGCGCGCCGCCGCGCGGCGCAAAACGGTGGAACGGCCCGCATCGCCCGGACCCATGGCGAGAAACCACGGCAACACATAGAGCGGCGAGCCAAAACGCGAGAGCCGTGAATGGCGCAGCGCCGCCAGGCCAGCACGCCAGTCTGCGTCGAGTTGCGCCGTACTTTCAACCGTGGCACCCGTAGGCCGCGCCAACCTCCGGCGCAGACGCCAGGCGTGCCACCGCCGCCGTAGCCACGCCAGTATAAGGCCCGTAACAATGACGCCTAGAAACAGTGCAACCGACTGCCATAGCGGCCATGTGAAATAAACACCCAGAATCCAGCAGGCCAGCGCCAGTATCGCCAGCCCGATCACCCATGCAATGCCACCCAGCAATTTGTTCGTCATGACCTCAAAGCCTCTCGGTCAGGGGTGTGATCAGCGCGGTCACCTCGTTGACCAATTG
>CAZPYF010000003.1:0-34872 GCA_964590015.1 uncultured Burkholderiaceae bacterium | reverse complement strand
TGATCGTCTTCCTTAACAAACGCTTTGCTCATTTCGTAAAACCATTAATGCCAGGCGTGCCACACCGGGGTGAGGCCGGAAGGCAGCGGGGGAAGCTTCCCCAAGTCGATACGGGCTTCCGTCGGGCTGTGGAAATCCGAGCCAGAGGAAGCCAAAAAACCATAGCGGCGTGCCACCTCAGCATACTCGCGGTACTGATCGGGCGTATGACTGCCTGTTACCACCTCGATGCCTTCTCCGCCCAGTTCAAGAAACTCAGTAAACAGCGCGTCGAACTGCATGGGTGTGTAGTCGTAGCGGCCGGGATGCGCGATAACCGCGCGACCGCCGGCCTGCCGAATCCACCGTACGGCTTCTTCGAGCGTGGACCACTGCATGGGAACGTGCGCCGCCATGCCCTCGCCCAGAAACTTGTTGAACACGGCCTGCATGGAGTTGCAGAGACCCTTATCGATGAGATAACGGGCGAAGTGCGTGCGGCTGATCAGGGCCGGATTGCTGGCATAAGACAGCGCGCCGTCGTAGCTGCCGCTCACGCCGATCACTTTGTCGAGCCGGCGCCCCATTTCGCGTGCACGCTCGGTGCGGCCCGAGCGCACGGTACGCAGCCCTTCGACGAGCGCGTCGTTGTTCTCGTCAACGTTGAGGCCCACAATGTGAACCGTATGCCCACCCCAAGTAACCGAGATTTCAACACCCGCGATAAAGCGCATACCTAGCGCAAGCGCCTGAGCACGCGCAGCCGGCACCCCGTCGAGAATATCGTGATCGGTAAGCGCCCAGAGTGTCACACCGTTGGCATGCGCCCGTTGAGCCACCTGTTCGGGCGGCAGCACCCCGTCGGACAAGGTGGAATGACAATGCAAATCGGTAGTAATGATGAAATCCTCCAGTAACGCTTGCTCGCGCCGCTTCCTTCTCGATGCCTGTGTGGGCAGTTGTTGACCCGAAGTGTCAGGCGGTACGGCTTCCGAGCAGAAACTCAGCCACTGCCTCGACCTGGTCAGGCGCGCGCAACGTTGGCGCATGCCCGACGCCGGCAACGGTAAGGCCACGGGCTTTGACATTGCGCTGCTGCATTTCCTGCAGGCTAGCCTCGGTAAGGAGGTCGGATGTTTCGCCACGCAATATCAGCACCGGCTCTTGCAAGCTTTGATAGCCCGCCCACAGAATCGCCTCGGCACCTTTAAGCACCGCCGCGTCTTGACCTGCAATGGGCTGCGCGATGCGCAGATCGTAGTGCTTGATCCATTTGCCTTCATGCTCATTGAACACATGGCGAGTCAGGTCGCGCCAGCCGGCGTTATCGTGCGGGCCGAAATCCTGTGAGACGGTCTTTACATATTCAACCGCTTGCTCAAAGCTGTCAAATGTTTCGGGGCGGCCCACGTACTCGGCAATACGAGTCAATCCAGTGTCGTTGATGGTGGGGCCAATGTCGTTAAGAACCATACGCCCTAACGGTACAGTTTGGTCGGCGGCAAGCCCGAATGCGCCACGCGGGGGCCGCATGGCCGCAGACATGGAAAGCCCTGCAGCCAGGGCCATGCCTATCAAGCCGCCCATCGAGGTGCCCACCCAGTCGAGCTTGGCCGGCCTGAGACGCGCAATGAGCGTCACCATGTCGGCCACGTACTGCGGAATCACATAATGGGCCGGGTCAATGAGCCAATCTGAGCGCCCGCGCCCCACCACGTCGGGACACACGACCCGATACTCACCGGCAAGCCGCGAGGCAAGTATGTCGAAATCGCGCCCGTTGCGCGTCAGGCCATGAACGCACAACAAAACGCGATCATTGGCGGGATCGCCCCACTCCCAATACGCCATGCGATGCAGGCCGGCAGCGCCGGCACACATCACATATTCCAGCCGGGGTTCAGGCACGGTTGATAGAGGCTGCTGGTCGCTCATGGAAGGCTCACTCGGGTTGAACACAGCAGCCGATTGTAGTCTCAAGCCCCCGAATCACCCATGCAGACCGTGGCCCAATGCCTTGAGCGCGGCTTCCTGCACCGCTTCTGACAGACTGGGATGCGCGTGCACAGTACCGGCCACGTCTTCGAGGCGTGCGCACATCTCGATGGACTGCGTAAACGCCGCCGTGAGCTCCGATACATTAGGGCCAACGGCCTGCCAGCCCACAATGCGATGATCGTCGCGCCGTGCTACGACACGCACGAATCCATCGGCGGTATCGAGCGTGAGCGCTCGGCCGTTGCCCGCAAACGGGAACGAGGCGTTGATGATATCGCCGAACTTCGCCTTGGCTTCGTCGGGCAGCAGGCCGACCACCGCCACTTCCGGATCGGTGTAGCACACCGCCGGAATCGCTTGCGGCTCGAAGCGGCGGCGTTGGCCGGCAATGACGGCGGCCACGACTTCGGCTTGGGCCATGGCGCGATGGGCCAACATGGGTTCGCCGGTGACGTCGCCAATAGCCCAGACATTGCGCATCGATGTACGGCACTGCTCGTCTACTCGAATGTAAGGGCCTTGCATGTCGAGCAACAGGCCGTCGACGCCGGCCTGTTTCGCGCGAGGTTTGCGGCCCACCGCCACGAGGATTCGTTCGGCCCGCAATTCGCGGCCTTCGCCTTCGGCCGGTCGAACCTGCATCACCCCCGTTTCCGCATCACCCCCTTCCACCCGGGTATTGAGCAATACTTCGACGCCCAACGATTCAAGCCGCCGCTGCACGGGCCGCGTGAGGGCGGAATCCCAGGCCGGCAGAATGCGTTCTTGGGATTCAACCACGGTGACTTTGCTTCCGAGCTTTGCGTATGCCAAACCGAGCTCCAGGCCGATATAGCCTGCACCCACCACAATCAGGCTGGCCGGAATCTCATCGGGCTCGAGCGCTTCGGTGGAAGAAATCACCTTCCCGCCGAAAGGCAGCATGGGGAGCTCGGCCGCCGTTGAACCGGTGGCCAGCACCAGATGCTGGCACACGATGCGTTGCGGCTTGCCGCCATTCTCGCTGCCGGCCACCTCAACCGTTTTGCCGTCGAGCACCACGGCATCACCCTGTATGACCTTCACGCCGGCGCGCTTAAGCAAGCCCTGCACACCGCTGGTAAGTTGCGTGACAATGCCGCGCTTCCAGTCGTTCAGGCGCGCCAGATCGAGCGAGGGCGCGGCGCACATGATGCCTAAGTTCGCTGCGCCGCCGCCGATGCCGAGCCGATAGAACTCGTCAGCGGCGTGGATCAACGCCTTCGACGGGATGCAGCCAATATTCAGGCAGGTGCCCCCCGGCGTGCTGCGTTCCACCAACACGGTGGCTATACCGGCTTGGGCCGTTCGAATGGCGGCAACATACCCAGCCGGGCCGCCGCCCAGTACTAATACATTAGTCGACTGCATGAACCATTACTCCACAAAGAGCATCGAGGGGCATTCCAGGTACGCACGGATGCACTGAATGAACTCGGCCGCGTGCATACCGTCGACCACGCGGTGGTCGAACGATGACGACAGGTTCATTAATTTACGCACCACAATCGCGCCGTTGAGCACAACCGGGCGTTCGACGACGCGGTTGACACCCACAATGGCCACTTCGGGATAGTTGATGACGGGCGTCGAAACGATGCCGCCCAACGCGCCAAGACTGGTGAGGGTGATGGTGGAACCGGAGAGCTCATCGCGCTGCGCCGAGCCCTCGCGCACAGACTGAGCCAGCCGACGGATTTCGGTCGCCGATGACCAGAGGTCGTGCGCCTCGGCATGGCGCAATACCGGCACCATGAGCCCCGAATCCGTTTGCGCGGCCACACCCAGATGTACCGGCGCGTGGCGGACCACCACGCCCTTGTCGTCGTCGAAGCGGGCGTTCATCTGCGGAAACTCACGTACCGCCAACACCATGGCACGGGCCAGGAAGGGCAACAACGTAAGCTTGCCGCGGCTTTCGCCCCACTTTGCGTTCATGCGTTCGCGCAGGGCTTCCAGTTCCGTGACATCGATCTCTTCCACATAAGTGAAGTGCGGAATGCGCCGCTTGGACTCCTGCATCTTCTGAGCGATCTTGCGACGCAAGCCCACGACCTGGATTTCCTCAACGCCTTCACGGGGTGCGAGGGCCGTATAAGCGGCCCCGAGCCGAGCCGGACCGCTGGCGGGTGCGACCCCGCCATGCTGCAACCAGCGATCAAGGTCTTCGTGGGTGATTTGCCCGACAGGGCCGGTGCCCGGTACAGAACGCAGGTTCACGCCGGCTTCTTCAGCGCGGCGACGTACCGCCGGTGATGCCAGCGGGCGACCTTGTCGTGCCGCAGGCCGTGTCGGAGCCGACGTAGCAGTGTCGGAGGCTGTAGGGCGCCGTTCAGCGCCACCGCCATTGTTGCTTGGTACAGCCGTAGCGTTGCCTGCACCGGACGATCTCGAAGATTGCTGACCCCCGTTTTGGTCGCCACCGCCGGCTTCCTGCTCGCTGGTGCTTTCTGCCGCAGGCAAGCCTTCTGCATCCGCTTCTGGCGCACGCGCGTCGTCGCGCACCGGTGCGGTCGGCGTGTCGCCCGCGTCGTCAGCCACGTTACCGGCGCCTTCAACCTCCAGCCGGATCAGCGCCGCCCCAACGGACAGGACTTCGCCGACTCGGCCACCCAGCGCCAACACCTTGCCGTGCACCGGCGATGGCACTTGCACCGTGGCTTTGTCGGTCATGACGTCGGCAAGCACCTGGTCTTCAACGACGTCGTCGCCTTCCTTTACGTGCCATTCGACGAGCTCGACTTCAGCAATGCCCTCGCCGATGTCGGGCATCTTGATTACATACGCACCCATGTCATTCCCCCCTTTCCGTAACGGCTTGATGTCCCGCCTGCTGAGCCGCGCCATCGGCGGCATACGGATCGTCTTCAGGAATCAATGGGGGTATTGAGGGCTCGCCCGTGATCAACCGCCGCATGGCATTGGCCACTCGGCGCGGGCTGGGAAAGTACGCCCACTCGTGGGCGTGAGGGTATGGGGTGTCCCAGCCAGTGACGCGCTCAATGGGCGCTTCAAGGTGGTAGAAGCAGTGTTCTTGCACGAGCGCGACCAATTCAGCACCAAAGCCGCTGGTGAGTGTGGCCTCGTGCAAAATCAGACAGCGGCCCGTCTTACGTACCGAACGCACGATCGTTTCAATATCGAGCGGCCAAAGGCTACGTAAATCAATGATCTCGGCGTCGAGCCCCGATTCCGCAGCGCCCGCTTCGGCGACATACACCATGGTGCCGTACGTTAGTACGGTAAGTTGCTTTCCGGGCCGGTGAACCCGCGCCGATTCCAGGGGAATGCGGTAATAGTCGGTGGGCACATTGCCCATGGGGTGACGCGACCACGGCACCACTGGTTTATCGTGGTGGCCGTCGAACGGGCCGTTATAGAGGCGCTTAGGCTCCAGGAATATGACCGGATCATCGCACTCGATGGCCGCAATGAGCAGACCCTTGGCATCGTAGGGATTCGATGGAATCACGGTACGCAGGCCGGCCACATGGGTGAACAGCGCCTCCGGGCTCTGGCTATGCGTTTGGCCACCGTAAATACCGCCGCCCGACGGCATGCGGATGGTGAGCGGGGCCGTGAAATCACCCGCGCTGCGGTAACGCAGCCGCGACGCCTCTGACACGATTTGGTCGGTAGCCGGGTAGAAGTAATCGGCAAACTGAATTTCAACAACGGGGCGCAAGCCATACGCGCCCATGCCCACCGCCGCCCCGACAATGCCGCCTTCGGAAATTGGCGCGTCGAATACGCGCTCTTTGCCGTACTTGGCTTGCAGCCCTTCCGTACAACGGAAGACCCCCCCGAAATACCCGACGTCTTGGCCGAAGATTACGACGTTGTCGTCGCGACCCAGCATGATGTCCATGGCCGAACGCAAGGCCTGGATCATAGTCATGGTGGCCGTGCCCTGACCCACTTTATGTATATCCGCCATATCTACACTCCCAGTTGCTGTCGCTGGCGGCGCAGATGCCAGGGCATCTCTGCGTAAACGTCTTCGAACATCGTCGCAACGCTAGAGGTTTGGCCGGTAAGCAGCGAGCCGTGGCTTTCCGCTTCCTTCTGTGCCGCGATCACCTCAGCTTCGTACTGCTTTTGCGTAGCGTGATGTTCTTCCTCAGACCAATGGCCCTGCTGAATCAAGTGCTGTTTGAGCCGCTCGATAGGGTCGCCCAACGGAAATCGTGACCAGTCATCGGCCGGCCGGTACTTCGAGGGATCGTCGGAGGTGGAGTGCGGGCCGGCGCGGTAGCTGACCCATTCAATCAGTGTGGGGCCCAGGTTATTACGCGCCCGCTCGATGGCCCAGCGCGAAACCGCCACCACAGCCAGAAAATCATTGCCGTCGACCCGCAGCGAGACAATACCGCTACCGAGCCCGCGCGCGGCGAAGGTGGAACGCTCGCCCCCGGCAATGGCCTGAAACGTGGAAATGGCCCACTGGTTGTTGATGACGTTCAGCACAACAGGTGCTTGGTATACGTGCGCAAACGTGAGGGCCGTTTGGAAGTCGGCGGCTGCCGTGGAGCCGTCGCCGATCCATGCCGAAGCAATTCGGGTATCGCCCTTGATGGCCGACGCCATGGCCCAGCCCACGGCTTGCACGAATTGAGTGGCCAGGTTGCCCGAGATCGAGAAAAAGCCTTGCTCGCGCATGGAGTACATGACGGGCAGCTGCCGACCTTTGAGCGGATCACTCTCATTGGAATACAGCTGGCACATCAGATCGGCCAGCGGCACATCTTTGGCAATGAGCAGGTTCTGCTGCCGATAGGAAGGGAAGCACATATCGCCGCGCTCGAGCGCTAAGGCCTGGCCGGTGCCAATGGCCTCTTCACCGAGGCTTTGCATGTAGAACGATATTTTCTTCTGGCGCTGGGCGATGAGCATGCGCGCATCGAATATGCGGGTCTTGATCATGACCTGCAGACCCCGGCGAAGAAGCTCGGGTTCATTGGCGACATCGGCCCAAGGGCCAACGGCGTTACCGTCGTCGTCGAGCACGCGAATGAGCGAGAACGCGAGATCAGTATTCTCGCGATGCCCGATATCAAGCTCGGGCTTGCGAACTTCGCCCGCTGCGGAAAGCGGGAGATAAGAAAAGTCGGTTGCGTGCCCCGGGCGCCCGGATGGCTCGGGCACGTGCAGCCGCAAGGGAGGTGTTTTTGTCATAATGCCTCGGAAAATCTTGTGGAGTTTTCGTGTAGCTTGTAAATATGGCCCTTCGGCCGGCTTCTTGTGAAAGCTGCAGCTATCATCGCGCATCCTGGAAGTCCGTGCAAGACGGAGCAACCCGCTGCTCTGTGCGCCTACGTTGTAGCGCGACATAGATTTTGAGCCGGCGTAACGGATGGCAAACGGCTTACCCGACGAGCCACTATTTAGTGAGACGACCAATAGCGCAACCTACGCAGTCGCTCTCCTTCCACCGTTAGAACGCCCCCCTGCGAGCGCGCAATCAGGGCGCCGTGCCGCCCGGTTTCCCAGAAGGCCGCACCCTCTTCCCGCCAGCGCTCGCGCACGGTGTCTGCCGGATGCCCATACCGGTTCCAACGCGCTGCTTGTGCGATGGCGTGCCCCGCCTGCAGCGCCGCCACGAACTCCGCACTCGAAGAATGGCGGGAACCGTGATGCGCCGCCAGAACGACATCCGCGTTCCCTAACCCTCGTTCCACTAAGTCGAACTCCTCGTCCGCTCCGATGTCTCCGGGCAGAATGATGGAATGGTGTGCCCCCTTTATTCGCAGCACGCACGAGAGGCGGTTACGGTCTTTGGAGCCGGCGCGCAAGTCGATGTAGTCCGTTCTTAACGGCCAGAGAAATTGGAAGCCCACTTCATCGGCCCGCCAAGTCATTCCGTAGACGCACGGGCTATGCGTTGCGGGCATCGGCGGAGCCTTCACCGTTGTATCGCCATCGCCGCCCGAGCTCCCCACCCGCGCAGCAAGGGTCTGCGATTCGCGAGACAGCCAGGCGCGAATATCGAAGGGCGCATACGCCTGTTCGACCGAAATCGCTTCAAGCAGGCTACGAAGGCCACCCACATGATCCATGTCGCCGTGCGACACCACCAGCACATCAACGTGCCGTATGCCCTGCGAGCGAAGAAAGGGAATGACCGCGCGCTGCGCTGCATCCGCGTCGGGCGAGAACCGGGCACCCGTGTCGTAGACCAGCACGCGCTGCGCTGTCTGCAAGACCAGTGCACTGCCCTGCCCCACGTCGAGCGCGTGCAGTATCCAGTCGCCTGGAGCCACGCGCGGTGGCACCCATACAAGCGCCGGCAACATGAAGGCCCAGCCAAGATTTCGATAAGGAAAGCCGCGCGGTAGAAGTGCAATCGCCACCCCCAACAGTGAAAAACTAACCAGCCACCATGATGCTGCGGCGACCGACAAACTCGCGCCGGGCAGCGCAGCGAGCCACTCGGTGGGCCACATACATGCCTGAAGCAACCCATGCGCGAGGCTCGCCACACCCGCGGCCACCATATCGGCACCGGGCACCAGCGCGATGCCGGCAAGCAGCAAAGCCAATGGCGTAACGAGTGTGCCGATAATGGGAATGGCATAGGCATTCGCCAGCGGCGACACCAACGACACTTCGCTAAAGAGGAGAGCCAGTATTGGCAGTAAAGACAGCGTGATGGCCAGTTGAAGACGCACAGCCGTCAAAACGGCCGCGCGCCAGCGTGCTCGAATGCCTTCCTGGTTGACCGAGGTTGTAATGCCCCACCATCCCGTGCCGGCCATCAACACGTAGACAGCCAGGAATGAGAGCCAGAAGCCGCTGGCCAGCAGCGACCACGGATCCATGAGCACCACCGCGAACGCCGCTATTGCCAGCACATGCGTGGGGCTCAACGGCACGCGTAGGCCCAGAGATAGCGCCATAACCGCCAGCATCACAAACGTGCGCCGCGCCGGCACACCCCATCCGGCGAGCAGGCAATATAGCCACGCCACCAGCAGCGCCACACTTGCGGCCGCGAGCTGTGCGGGCAAACGTTCCGCCAGGGGCCTGCCCCGCCAGCGCAGCCGCCGCCATAGCCAGTTCACCATTAGCCCGGCCAGCGCGGCGATCATCGTGACATGCGATCCGCTGATCGATACGAGGTGGGTGAGCCCGCTGCGATTGAAGGTGAGCCAGTCGCCAGGCGCCACACTCGCCTGGTCGCCGATCGCCAGCGCCAGTAACACCCCGCCCCAGCGCAAATCGTCGATGTGGGGAAGCATGGCTTCCCGAACGATATGCCGAGCGCGCTGCGCCGCGACCGATAGCCCAGCCCAGGGTTCGTCATCCAGCAACACCGGCGTACCGCGCACCGTGCCCGTGGCGCGTATTCCCTGCGCAAAGACATGCCCTTCGTAATCAAAGCCATGCGGATTGCGAGCGCCGTGCGGGTTCCGCAAGACTAACGCCATTCGCCACACTTGCCCCGGCACGATGTCAGGGAACTCGGCGGGCGGCTTTCCGGCACGTGGGCCGTAGGGCCCTGAATATTCACCGGAATTCCATCGGACCTGTATGCGAGCCGGTACGCCTTCTGGAATGGAGGAAAGAACCTCAGCGACGAAAAGCCGGCTCTCCGGGCCCAGGCGTGGAAGCTCCGCCACGCGTAGAACGACTCGCGTGACTTTGTCTTCGTTGTCGGGATCAAGGGTGTCGGACAGCCGGTATGTAGCCGCCGCCGTGGCGTACAGAAGGCCCGCCGCGAATGCGATCACGACCCAGGCCGCTTTGGTAGGTCGGCGGCTCGCTACAGGCAGTCGTTCGGTACCTAGGAATTCGGTACTCAGAAAATAAGGCGCGCGCCCGAACCACCAAAGCGAGGCGAGGCCGAATACGCCTAGTGCTGTGCCGGCCCAGGCGACAAAATCCAGCGTCGGCAGCAGGTGTACAACACCGACGCCCCCCACGAATGCCAACAGGCAGATCCGACCGACTGCCACCCGAGCCTCCGAAAATGCTCAGCGTAGCAATGGCGCACGGTGGCGGGGGTCGTTGAAGTCGTCTTAAATCACCCGTGAGAACTACGGGTATCGCAATGAACGTAGCGGTTCAAACCGGGCCACGATTCGCGCCGGCTACTCGGCCGACACCACCTCGCCACCCACTTCCAGATGCACCACCGCTCGCGTTTCCTTGTTCACACGGCAATCGGCCGGGATATCGGTTGGGGTGCCGGCTGAATTAGGCATTGCCAGGCCGTCGCCGATACGCCAGCGGTACCTGAACACTCTGACGGTTTCGCGCAGCTCGGTGGCCGGTACTTCCACGTGCTGCCCGTCCGGGGCGGCCGCTTGAATCGCCTGCTGGCAAACCGCAAGCGCCTCGGTCGCCGTCATGGCGTTCTGCGCATCGCCTGGGCGACACCCAGTCACTGCCGCCATAAGCATTACCGCGGCAACCTTCGCGACCGTCTTCTTGCTGAACTGTGCGTTCCTTCCAACCTTCACTCGTGCCCCCTCGTGTCTGGCGCTTCTACCCTAGCTTATCGAGTAGCGCCCGCAGCTGCGCACGCTCTTCACTGTTCAACCGTGCGCTGATTCTTGCATCGTGCTCTTGTATCAGGGCGGTGACCTTCTTCAAAGCCTTGGCCCCTTCCGCAGTGAGTTCCAAGGAATAGGCCCGGCGATCGGTCAAGGAGTCGCAACGCTTCATATAGCCCAGTTTATCGAGGGAGTTGACGACTTCAACGGCCCCCGAACGCGCAATACCCATGGCACGAGCCAGATCGGTGAGTTTCATATCGACGTTCTGGCTCACCAGCACCATGGCCGAAAACCGTGGCGGTGTGATCGACCAGGGCTCCATGACATCAAGGAAGTCCTGGTAAATGCGAATCTGCGCGCGGCGCAGGCTGTACCCCACCAAGTCGTTCAGCGCACCGTAATTCACCTTGGAATCAAGATCACCCTTCGCCTCACCACGTTGCAACGGGCGCCTGACATTGGGCCGTGCACTCACTTTGGCTGACACATTCGACTCCAAAAAATATCAACGCAACGATACCGCGTGCGCGCAGCTCGCGGTTCTGGAAACGCGCCTGACGCCGGCGCGATGGGCTCGGCCTGGGGTAAATCCTTATAGGCTTCAATATTTCAAATGACGGCCACATTGTTATGATACATAACAAATAATCAGGAGAACGAGTTGAACGTATTGATCGTCGGCGCCGGCATCGGCGGCCTTAGCCTCGCCTTGATGCTGAAGCAACGCGGAATTCAGTGTGAGGTCTTCGAAAGCGCGCGCAAGCTGCGCCCGCTGGGGGTGGGCATCAATCTCTTGCCGCACGCTGCCGTCGAGCTTAACGAGCTTGGCATGCTTCCCCTATTGGCCGAAGAAGGCGTAGAAACGTCGGCTCTACATTACTACAACATGCACGGCCAAAAGATCTGGCAAGAGCCGCGCGGCCTGGCCGCCGGCTATCCCGTACCCCAGTTCTCGATTCATCGCGGCAAGCTGCAGATGAAGTTGGCCGAAGTCGCCCTTGAACGGATTGGCGCGCAGCATGTCCATACGGGCATGACGTTCGAATCGCTTGAGCAAGACGAATCGGGCGTGACCGCGCACTTCATCGAACGTAGCACCGGCGAACGCCGTAGCCATCGCGCCGACGTGCTGATCGGTGCCGACGGCATCCATTCTGCGGTGCGGCGCCATTTCCACGGCACCGCCGACGGCCTGCGCTATTCGGGCCGCATGCTCTGGCGCGCCGTCACCGAAGCCGAGCCCTATCTTGATGGGCGCACCATGTTCATGGCTGGCCATCAAGATCAAAAGTTCGTGTGCTACCCCATCTCTGAACCGCTGCGTAAACAAGGCCGTTCACTGATTAACTGGATCGCCGAACTACGGGTTCCACAAGCGGAGCTGCCTACCACCGACTGGAACCGCGAAGTACCCGCCGAGACGTTTGCGCGCCATTTCGACACCTGGCGATGGGATTGGATCGATATTCCAGCAATCATCAAAGGCGCAGAAGCCATCTACGAATTCCCTCTGGTCGACAAAGACCCGCTGCCACGCTGGACGTTCGAACGCGCCACGCTGATGGGCGATGCGGCTCACCCCATGTACCCCATTGGTTCGAACGGCGCCGCGCAGGCGATACTCGACGCCCGTTGCCTGGCCGACCGCCTGCAGGAAGCGGCGGGCCATAAGGCCGGCAGCATTGAACTCGCGTTGCTGGAATACGAGGCGGAACGCCTGCCTGCTACGGCCGGCATTGTGCTGCGCAATCGCCTGAACGGGCCCGAGCAGGTGATGCAGATCGCACATGAGCGCGCGCCCGAAGGTTACTCACACATTCATGATGTGATTCCCGAAGAGGAACTCAACGCCATTTCCATCCGATACAAGCGCATCGCTGGTTTTGACCCCAGCATGCTTGCCAAAAAGGCGGCCGCATGAGCCCTGCCCCCCACGCCCCTACGCTTGACTACCTGGCCACCCTGACCATACAGGTGGCGCCACCGACCGAGGTTGGAGCCACACCGTTCGGGCAGCGTCGGGTGATTCCGCTGTTGGGCGGTACGGTAAGCGGCCCCCAACTAAATGGCCGCATATTGGCAGGCGGCGCGGATTTTCAATCGGTGCGCTCGGCGACATTCACCGACATCCACGCCCGTTATGTCATCGAAACGCACGAAGGCGAACGCATCTATGTCGAAAACACCGGCATCCGCACGGGTTCCGCCGAAGACATCGCCGCACTCGTAAAAGGTGAAAGGGTCGACCCTTCCCGTATCTACTTTCGCAGCATTCCCCGCTTCGAAACCGCCGCACCCCGATGGGACTGGCTGAACAACCACTTGTTTGTCGGCACGGGCGCACGCTTTCCCGACCGTGTGGAACTGAATTTCTACCTGATCCGCTAATAATCACCACTGGAGACGCACATGAAACCGACTTCCACCGGCAAGCTGATTGCCGCCGCCTTTCTTCTCGCCGCTTCCACCAGTGTGGCGGCCGCCTGGCCGGAACAACCCATCCGCCTCACCGTGGGCTTCCCCGCGGGCACAGGCCCCGACATCGTGGCACGCACCGTAGGCGACCAGCTTTCCAAGGAGCTGAACCAATCGGTCGTCATCGAGAACAAAGCCGGTGCGGGCGGTCAGATCGCAGCACATTCGGTGGCCAATGCAACGGCCAATGGCTACACGATACTGCTGGGCGAAGTGGGCTCGATCAGCATCTCGCCGGAAACAACATCTCAGTTGTCGTACAAGCCCATTCGCGATTTCGCGCCCATCACGGAAGCTGTGCGTGCCGATTTTGTGCTGGTAACGCCTGCCGATTCTGAATACGCCGATTTGAAAGCGTTTGTCGACGGCGCCAAGAAAGACACCAATATCTTTAACTTCGCCACGTTCGGTGCCGGCACACCGGGGCATTTCGGCGCCGAACTTTTAGCGGAAGCGGGCGGGTTCACGATTGAGCCCATTCATTACCGCTCTACCGGCGACGCGGTCACCGGCATTATTAGCGGGCAAGTTCAGGGGGCCTTCATTACCACCGCCATGGCCAGCACACAGATCGCAGGCGGCAAGATGAAAGGCCTGGCGATCACGGGTGCTGAGCGAAGCAAGATGCTGAATGATATTCCGACCTTCCGTGAGCAAGGCATGGAAGACGTCAAGTTCGGTGCGTGGTTCGCGTTCTTTGCGCCGGCCGGTACGCCCGACGATGTGCTCGATACGCTGCACAAAGGCATTGTGGATTCGCTGAATAATCCGCAGGTGCGTGAAACGCTCGAAAACGCCGGCTTTGCCGTGGTAGGTTCCAGCCGTAAGGAACTGGGTGACCTGCTGGTGTCCGAGCAAAAAACCTGGTCGGGTGTCGTGCAGAAGTCAGGCTTTAAGATCAACTAACTCAACGACGCACCGACAACCGGGGCAGCACCCGTTGGGCGTTGGCCCCGGTTACCGCAGCAATTTCCTCATAAGGCACGCCGCGCAAGCGTGCCAGTTCGCGCCCGATTCGGGCCACCTGTGCCGGCTCGTTGCGCGGCCGCTCTTTGCCAGGCTGCCCGAGCCATGCCGGCGGAATATCGGGTGCATCGGTTTCCAACACGATCGATTCAAGTGGCACACGCGTGGCCAGGCGCCTGATCTGCAAGGCGCGATCGAACGTCATGGCGCCCCCGAAACCTAATGCAAAGCCCTGCTCGATGAACTGATCGGCCTGCTGGAAGCTGCCGTTGAATGCATGCGCGATGCCGCGTACCTCGGGGCGACGGCGCAGGTATTTGAGCACGTCGTCTTGTGAACGGCGCACATGCACGATGACCGGTAAATCGAAACGCTGGGCCATTTTGAGCTGAGCGTCGAAGAAGCGCACCTGCTTGTCGCGCATGGCGGGCTCTTTAAGTGACGGGAAGAAGAAATCCAAACCAATTTCACCGACGCCCACGAAGCGCTCGTCTTCCATGGCCGCCTCGAGCCGTTGTTCGAGCCAGTCAAGATCTTCTTCCTGCGCGTCGGGCACGGCCATAGGATGGATGCCCAGCGCGTAATACCCGCCGGCAAAGCGCCAGGCCAGCTCACACACTGCGACACAGTTCGCCCGGTTCACCGCCGGAATCACAATAGCGCTGACGCCTGCGCAGCCCGCACGCTTGATCACGGTGTCGCGGTCGGTGGAAAACTCGGCGGCGTCGAGATGACAGTGCGTATCGATCAACATGCGTTCTCCTTGCAGAACCGCCCGGCGGGGGCGGCGATACAGTGACGCGGTTCTAGAGGCGGGCAGACGCTGCTGCGGCTCCCGTAGCAGTATCGGTATCGGCGAGTTTGCCCTTCTCGATGTACAGCTGCCGATGGGCCAAAGCAGCCAAGGCAGGATCGTGGGTGACAATGGCCAAGGCCGTGCCCAGTTCTTCGTTCACCTTCAACAGCAACTCGAACATGCTTTCTGCGGTATCGCGATCAAGATTGCCGGTGGGTTCGTCGGCAAGCACACACCCAGGCCGTGTCACCAGCGCACGTGCCAAGGCAACACGCTGACGCTCTCCACCTGACAGCTGCCCCGGATAATGCTCCATGCGGTGTTCCAAACCGACCTGGGCCAGGATCTGGCGCGCCTGTTCTCGCGCCACGGTACGCTTCTCTCGCCGAACGATCAAGGGCATGGCCACGTTGTCGACCGCCGAGAACTCCGGCAACAAGTGATGGAACTGATAAACGAACCCGAGGCGCTGGTTGCGCAGCCGGCTACGGTCGCGCTCGCCCAGACCGTCGATGCGGCGGCCGTCGACTTCCACATGACCGGATGTCGGCGTATCGAGCAGCCCCATGAGATGCAGCAATGTGCTCTTGCCGGAACCCGATGCGCCGACGATGGCTACACGCTCACCGGCGCCGATATGCAGGCTGACGTCGCGCAGAACCTCGATCGTGGTGCCGCTCTCGGTGTAGCGCTTGACCAGGTTCACGGCACGCAACACGTGGGGGTTGGCGCTGGAATACGGCTTAGTCATGGCGCAGCACCTGTGCAGGTTGCAGGCCAGACGCGCGCCAGCTGGGATACAAAGTGGCCAACAGCGAGAGCACCAGCGATGTGATCGCTACGACGAGAATGTCGCGCGCTTGCGGCTCGGAAGGCAATTGGCTGATGAAGTAGATCTGCTGAGGCAGGAATTCGATGTCCAGGGTGCGTTCGATGAACGGCACAATCACGTCGACGTTGAACGCGACCAGCATGCCCAAGCCTACGCCCAGGGCCGTGCCCACCACACCGATGAGTGAGCCCTGAACCAGGAAGATGCGGGCGATCTCGCGCGGGGTCGCGCCGATGCTGCGCAAAATGGCGATATCGGAACGCTTGTCTTTTACCGCCATGACCAGCGACGACAACAGGTTGAAGGCCGCTACAGCCACAATCAACGTCAGAATAATGAACATCATGCGTTTTTCGGTTTGTACCGCCGCGAACCACGTGCGGTTGTTCTGAGTCCAATCTTGTGCCCGCAGCCCTTTCGGTAGCGCGGCTTCGAGGCGGCGAGCCACCACCGGGGCCTCTTGCATGTCGGCGATGCGCAGCCGCACCCCGCTGCTGCCGCTGTCGCGGAACACGCGTGCGGCATCGTCGACATTCATGAACGCCAGCGCCGCATCGTACTCGTAGTGACCGGTAGAAAACACGCCCGACACGGTGAACTGGCGCATGCGCGGTGTGAACCCGGCCGGCGAAATCGACCCTTGAGGGGCGAGCACCATGACCGTATCGCCCTGCCCCACGCCCAGCGCCAGCGCCAGCTGCATGCCCAACGCAATATTGAAAGTGCCCGGTGCGAGCCCGTCGATACTGCCAGTCATGAATTGCCCCGACAATTCCGACACGGCGTCTTCCAGGGCCGGATCGATGCCCCGCATCTGCACCCCTTGCAGCGCCTGGCCTCGAGCAATCATGCCCTGAGCCGCCACAAACGGTGCGGCGCCCTGCACGGCCGCATCGTTGCGCGCCTGATCGGCCAGGCCCTTCCAGGCCGTGAGCATATCGGAGTGCGGCACCCCGGGCGCATAGAGCTCAATATGCGGCAACACTGACAGCATGCGGTCGCGCACTTGCACCTGGAAACCGTTCATGACCGACAGTACGATAATGAGCGCGGCCACCCCCAGTGCGATGCCGGCCATTGAACTGGCGGCAATGAACGACACGAAGCGATCGCCCGAGCGGCCGCGCCGACGTGAACGAGCCAGCCCGGCATAGCGCGCGCCGATCCAGAATTCATAAGACATGCTCTAAAGCCACCTTGATCGATTAACACTACAATGCGTGGAATGCAGATCGTACTACCTGGCGCGCTGCCCGACGCAGCCATCGCGCAAGAGCTCGCCTCTCACCTCGAGCAAAAGGCCCCGCGTTTTACGCAGTGGCTGGCGTCCGCCCAGGCACACATCGTTCCTGCGGCGCCCGCCGACACCTTCTGCACCCCTTATGAATACTGGCTGCTGCGCCACCACCGGTTCGAACCGGAAGCTGAACAGGCTGCTTCTGCAGGCCTGAGCGTGATCACCGCGCGCGACGCGGGCATCGACCTTTCCGCCGAACAACATCTGTGGCTGGGCCAGCTGGTGCATGTGGCACCCGCTCGCGACGGCGCCGCCCTGATTCCCGCTGCAGAACTGGAAATCTCCTCCGACGAAAGCGCGGCGCTCTACGAGGCTGCGGCGCCCTACCTCGCCGATAGCGGTTTTACCGTTGAAGTGTTCGATACGCTGCACTGGGCCGTCACACCGCCCGAAGGTTACCGCCCCGCGTGCGCGAGCCCGGCGCTGGTGAGCATTACATCGGTAAACGATTGGTGGACTCAAGACACTGAAGGCCGGCCGTGGCGGCGCCTGGTGAATGAGCTGCAGATGCTGTGGTTCGACCACCCGGTCAATCAGGCCCGCGAAGCGCGTGGGCTTCGCCCGGTGAACAGCGTGTGGCTCTACGGCGGTGCGCGGCCCTCGCAGTTCACGCGCCCGAACGCCGCAGCAGGCACCACGCAGATTCTGCGTGAACTTCAAGGGCCGGCGGTGGTGCAAGATTGGGGAAGCTGGCTGCTGGCGTTCGAGCAGCTCGATCAGACTACCTTCGCTTCAATCCCTGCCACACCCCACCTCATTCTTACCGGCTCTGACCGCATCGTCGAGCTGAGCCCGGCGAAACAAGGCTTCATCGGTAAGCTGCTCGGCAAGAAACAAGATTGGAGGCGCTGGTGGTCCAGGCCCAACTGATCACCCGCAACGGCCATGCCGAGCGGTGCCGACGCCTGCAAGAAGCCGGCATTCACCCTTTGCTGGCGCGCTTGTGGGCCGCACGGGGCATCGACGACCCCGCTCATGCCCACCCCACGTGGGCGGCCATGATTCCACCTCTGCAGCTCACGCATGCGGAACAGGCGGCCGCCTTCCTTGCCGACGCCATCGCACAACGGCGTCGCATGCTGGTGGTGGCCGACTACGACTGTGATGGTGCAACGGCGTGCGCCGTCGCGCTGCGGGCCTTGCGCCGTATGGGCGCAATCGTCGACTTCCTGGTGCCTGACCGATTCGAAACCGGCTATGGCCTTTCACCGGCCGTAGTTGAACTGGCAGTTAAACACCCCGCCGGCCGGCCCGACCTGCTCGTGACCGTAGATAACGGCATCGCCAGCGTCGACGGCGTCGAAGCCGCCCGTGCGGCGGGCATGGAAGTGATCATTACCGATCATCACCTGCCGGGCGACACGCTGCCTCGCGCATTGGCCATCGTGAATCCGAACCAGCCTCAGTGCGGCTTCCCTTCCAAGCATCTTGCCGGTGTGGGCGTCGTGTTCTATCTGATGCTCGCCCTGCGCGCCGAGCTGCGTCGACGCGGCGCATTTGCCGACGACGGTCCGAGGCTGGATGACCTGGCTGATCTCGTGGCGCTGGGCACGGTTGCCGACGTGGTGCGGCTCGACACGAACAATCGCCTTCTTGTCACGCAAGGCTTGCAACGGATGCGCAAAGGGCGGATGCAGGCCGGGGTACGTGCACTGTTCACTGTAGCTGCGCGCGACCCGCGCAGCGCCACCGCGTTTGATCTCGGGTTCGCACTGGGGCCACGCCTGAATGCAGCCGGCCGACTCGCTGACATGAGCCTGGGCATCCATTGCTTGCTTACCGATGACCCCGATGAGGCGCGCGCTCTGGCCTTGCAACTCGATGCCATCAATCAAGAACGACGTGGCATAGAACTGGCGATGCGCGAAGAGGCGCTCAGCGCCCTCGTGCTCAACCCACCCACACGGGCCGCGAGTGTGTGTGTGTACCAGCCGGAATGGCATCAGGGCGTTGTGGGCCTGGTGGCCTCGCGCCTGAAAGATACCTACTGGCGGCCGGCGCTGGCGTTTGCACGGTGCGAAGACGGCACGTTACGCGGTTCCGGGCGTTCCGTGCCCGACGTCCACTTGCGCGACGTGCTGGACCTGGTGTCGAAGCGGAATCCCGGCCTTATTTTGAAGTTCGGCGGGCATGCCATGGCCGCCGGCCTCACTCTGACCGAAGCCGGCTACCCGCACTTTGTCGACGGCTTCGATGCCGCGGTACGCGAACTGTCGGGCGCCGATAAATTCGAACCGATCATCGAAACCGACGGATCACTGGAACCCGACTTTGCTACCACCGAGGTTGCCGGCCTACTGCAGGAACAGGTATGGGGCGCGGGCTTCCCGGCGCCCGTATTTCGCGACACCTTCAAGGTGCTGCATCAGCGCTTGTTGAAAGAAAAGCATCTGAAGCTGTTTCTGCAGCGTGGCGTTCAGCGCTTTGACGCCATTTGGTTCAATCACGCCCAGACATTGCCCGAACATACTGAGCTGGCCTACCGGCTCGATCGCAATGAATGGAACGGCAGAGTCTCGGTGCAACTCGTGATCGAGCATGCACTGCCTGTTTGATGGGAACGAATTAGCCGCGTTCGGGTAATGACGACGAAGCGGGCGAACCGGCTCAGAACCGGCCCGCCGCTGCGCCACTGGGTGCCGAATAACTAAAGCGTTGCACTTAGGCCTGCGGCATGCAGTCGCGGGCCCCTTTCAAGATCTCATCTGGGGGCACGTCGCGCACGTGGGTGGCCAGTGACCAGCGATGCCCCCAAGGGTCTTCGACCTGACCATACCGGTCTCCCCAGAACATCTCGGTCACGGGCATGATCTCTTTTGCCCCGGCCGCGATTGCTTGCTTGTACGCGGCATCGGCGTCGGGTACGTACAAGTGCAATGTGACAGGCGTGCCCTTCAGTGTCATGGGGCTCGCTGACCCCCACTGGGCGCATTCTTGCCCGATCATCACCACGGAATCACCGATGAAGACCTCGCCATGCAAAAAGGCACCGTCGACTTCCAGCACGCCGTGCGGCATCTCAGTGGCATTGAAGGCCTTCTTGTAGAAGTCGATGGCGGCCGGTCCGTCGGGGCAGATGAGATGCGGCGAAACCGTCGACATACCCGCCGGAATAGGTCGTACTGCCGATGCGTCAGCATTCGGTGTGAGATGGAGCATGGCTTTGGCCGAAGGCATGTCGAACGGCGCGGAAAAATGCTCATGAGCGATTTTCCACTCGCCGCCTTCACGCTGTAGCCCCGCTGTCATGCGCATCCACGATGCTTCGACCTTATCGCCCTCCTTGTGGCCGCAGTGCATAAGCGCGTGGGCGTAGGCTACGTCGCCTTCGCCGTAAACGCTCAGATCGGTAACGTCGAACACCATGTCTTTCTGGCCGGCCGGGCAAAACGCCATGCAGGCCTCCCAATGCTTGCGATAGGCCTCTTTGCCTTTGAACTGCAACGCCAGAATGGCGTCGAAGGCCAGCACGTTTTCGGTATAGAACGACAGCACGGTATCGAGATCTTGTCGGCGCACGGCGGCGGACCAATCGTCATACAGCCCAGATATGGCGGCTTCCAGGGCGCTGCTTTGCAAATCAGTGCTCATACAGGTCTCCTCGCCGGGTGAAAAGCGACCGCTAAAGAAGAGTGCCACAAAGCGGCGACTGGCCCGGCATCTTTAATTTAACACCGTGCAGTCCTAAATTAGAACTAACAAAGTGTATTAATGAAGCTGTGTTCTATACTGGGCGGCATGAGCAAAAACGTAGACGCTGATCCGTTCGACACTGTCGACCTCGCTGTTCCAGCCCCCGCCCGTACGTACAAGCGGGCGCCCAGCCGCCGGCGTTACGACGACGGCTGTGCGGCGGCACACGCCCTTGATCTGGTGGGCGAGCGCTGGGCGTTACTTATTGTGCGTGAGCTTCTGCTCGGCCCGCGCCGCTTCTCCGATCTGCGTCATTCGCTGCAAGGCATCAGCCCCAACGTACTCACACAACGGCTCGTCGATCTCGAAGCGGCAGGCGTGCTCGAGCCTCGCGAGCTGCCGCCGCCCGCATCCTGTCGGGTCTATACCCTCACGGATTGGGGCGCCGAACTGGAACCCGTGATTCTGGGCTTGTTAGCTTGGGGAGTGCGTTCGCCTGATTTTCAACGAGGGCAAGCGCTCACGGCCGACGCCATGGCTCTGTCGTTCAAGGCCATGTTCGAGCCGGAGCTCGCGGGTCGCTTGCGCTGCCACGTAACGATCATCATGAATCGGCATGCCTACCACATTGCCATCGATCAAAAGCGGCTCGCTGTCGCACGCGGCGACCCGCCTTGCGCCCCGGCGGACGCCTCCGGCTGGGCGGGCGCCACGTTACATGCCGAGCCCGTCATCGTGCTGCACCTGGCTTACGGCAAGCGCCCCCTTTCCCAGGCACTGGCGGTTGAAGACTGCCGTGTGGAAGGCGATACCCGGCTGCTTGAACGATTCCTGGCGTGTTTTCAAGTGCCCGCGCCGGCGAGCGTGCGCAACGGCAACGGCCGATTGCTATGATTGACCCATCTTCCGAACTCCTCGCAGGTAACTGACTCATGGCTGTATTCGACATTCAACCCATCGTTTCCGAACTGGCCTACATCCGCCAGAAATGGCGGGTGTCACAAGGCCGGCCTCTGGAGTCGGGGGGGCGCAATTTTCCGGCGCCCCAGGCACTAAAGAACATCATTTCCGACCTTCGAGGCATCTTGTTCCCGATGCGGCTCGGGCCCATCGATCTGCGCCAGGAAAGTGAAGACTTCTATGTGGGGCACACGCTCGATTCGGCGTTGCATGCGCTGCTCGGGCAAGTACGGCTCGAACTGGCCTACCAGCATCGCCACGAGCCTATCGACGAAGAAGAGCTGGAACGGTGCTCCATCGAACGTGTGCAGTCGTTCGCGAATGCGCTGCCCGAGATTCGCCGGCTGCTCGACTCTGACACGCTGGCCGCTTATGCCGGCGACCCCGCCGCCCGTACGGTCGACGAGATTCTGCTGTGCTATCCGGGCCTGCATGCCATGATTCATCATCGCATCGCCCATCAGTTCTACCGGCTCGACCTGCCGCTACTGGCCCGCATGAGCTCTGAGATCGCCCACTCGGAAACCGGCATCGACATCCATCCGGGCGCCACCATTGGCGAACATTTCTTCATCGATCATGGTACTGGCGTCGTCATAGGCGAAACCGCCATCATCGGCAACCATGTTCGCATTTACCAGGCCGTAACGCTGGGCGCCAAGCGCTTCCCCGCCGATACCGACGGCTCCCTCACCAAGGGGCTGCCTCGCCATCCGATCGTGGAAGATGATGTCGTAATTTATGCGGGCGCCACGATATTGGGCCGGGTAACCCTGGGCAAGGGCTGCACCATCGGAGGCAATGTCTGGCTGATTCACGACGTGCCTCCGGGTGCTCATGTCACGCAAGCTGGTTACCAGGGGTCGCAGACCTGCGACCCGGCTGCGGAAGGCGAGTCAACGTCGGAGACGCGCTCAGATCACGCCCAAGCCGTGCAGCATGACCACCAGAATCAATAACGGCGACACATAGCGCAACAGTATCGTAAGCACCCCTGCAAGCCTTGCGTTCTGCAGGGCGCCGTCGTTTGACACCGCCTGGGTGAACGCTTCGCGGCCCCATACCCATCCCGCAAAGAGCGCGATCAGTATTCCACCCGCCGGAAGCAGTAGATTCGACGACACGAAATCCATCAGGTTGAACAGGTTGCGGCCGAAAAGCGTGAAGTCGGCCAACACGCTACCCGACAGCGCGCAGCCCGCGCCGAGCACGGCCACAATGAGTACACATGTAGCAATGGCGCGAGGCCTCGATACGCCCCATCGCTCCGTAAGAATCAGCACAGGAACTTCGAGCAGCGACAGCATGGCGCCGATGGCGGCGATAGACGTTAAAAGAAAGAACACCACCATCAGCGCCTGGCCGAAAGGCAGCTGGGCAAATACGGCGGGCAAGGTAATGAACACCAGCGACGGGCCGGCAGACGGCTCGAAACCAAAAGTGAAAACGGCCGGGAAGATCGCAATGCCGGCCAGCAGCGACACGGCGAGGTCTGCACACATCACGCGCCCGGCCGTCAAAGGAATATTCTGGTCGGTGCGGAAGTAGCTTCCGTAGGTCATCATGGTGCCCATTCCGATGGACATCTTGAAGAACGCGAGGCCCACCGCCGTGAGCACCACAACGCCGTCGACCTTGCTGAAATCGGGCTTGAACAGGAACGCCAGACCCGCTCCGGCTTCGTCGAGAGTGAGACTGAAAACGCATAAGCCGGCGAGCAATAGAAATAGCAGCGGCATGAGGCGCTTGGTCACGGCTTCGATGCCGCCCGAGACACCTTTAAGCAATATGCCGCCAATCAGCAGCAACACGACCCACTGAGAAATCAGTGATAGCCAAGGGTCGCCCACGAGCGCCGCAAAGGCGGCTTCGGTCACGGCCGGATCGCTGCTGAGGGCGGAGCCCTCGAGCGATTTCCAGACATAGACGAAGACCCAGGCCACAACCTCGGAATAGAACGCCATGATCAGGAAAGCGGCCAGCATGCCCGATACACCCACCAGCCACCATGGGCGCCCCGGCGCGAGCGTGCGGAAGGCACGGATGGGGTTGGCCCGCGCACGACGCCCCAACGACAGCTCCGCAATCATGACGGGAAGGCCCACCAGTAGCGTGGCGAGAAGGTAGATCAGCAGAAATCCGGCACCGCCATTCGCGCCGGTTAATGCCGGAAACTTCCAGATGTTGCCCAACCCCACCGCCGAGCCCAGTGTCGCGGCGAGCACGCCGAGCGTGGAGCTGAAACCGTCTCGTTTGGCCGGAACGCCGGGCGTCGCCATGCTTGGATCCTGCGAGGAAAATGAGGAGCCCCTTATTGTACGCAGGCCGCAGGTTCAGGCGTGTAGCGGTGCCCCTACAGCCCGCGTTTCAATGGCAGTCGGGCACTTCCTGATCGAGGTACACCTCGAAGGCGATGTCGCGAGCACTCTGATGGGTCAACTTCGCCAGAAGGTCACTTTTGCGCCACTCGCCAACTCGCGATTGCAGCGTCTTTGCCAGCTCTGTATCGCTGCGCTTCACGATAAAGGCCAGGTCGCGTTCCTGCTGTACGGGCAAGCGGGCCGAGAACTTCTTCCACTCGGGAAACTTCAACAAGGCTTGCAGCATGGTGCTGTCATGAACCGTGGCATCACAGCCACCGATCCGCAAGTCGAGCAAGGCGTCAGCTGGTGCCCGATAAACCTTCTCGATCGCGCCGTATCGTGACTGCAGTTGCCCAGTAAGGCCGCTGGCTTCTGTGATGCACACCGTACGGCCTTGCAGATCTTCCCAGCGCTTGATGTCGGTATCGGTGCGCATGATCGCCATAATGCCGGCGCGATAGCCGGTGGGAATCACGACGCGTTGCTTATCGCCCTCGGCGCCTGGTTCGAGCGGCACCAATAGCGCATCCACTTCGCTGAGGCCAGGGCCGTCAGACTGTCGCTGCGTGATGGGCGCAGCGGTGATCTGCTTCACCGGAACAAGTTCGGCCAGACGTTCGGCCAGTAGCGGCGCCACCCCTTCCGGAGTGCGCACCTTCGCGCCCGATACATGAGGGGGCACGACGTAGGCCATGCCCAGTGTGAGCGCTTCGGTATCGCCCTGCGTGCCGGCTACAGCCACCGAGGATGCGCCCATAGACAACATGGCGGCCACCGACACACCCGCCATCGCCCGACGTATCCGGCCAGGCACAGCTGTTCGTTTCATCACATCGGCCCCGCCCACGCGGGGCATTGCGGCACCTTTCAGAGGCTCGTTCACAATGCAGTCAGTCATAGCCTTGTCTCAAACATACTGGTAGCGCAGCACCTTGCGCTTGAGGTTTTCGAGTAAAACCTGGTCGATCAGCGTGGCCAGGATGGCAATCGTCAGGATGTTCGACATCACGCCCAACATGTCGGCGGTTTCCCCGGCATACGCAAGGGTACGGCCCAGGCCCTGACCGAAGCCGATAAGCATCTCGGCCGATATCAGCGCCCGCCAGGCATTGCCGAACGCCAGCTGCGCGCCCGTAATCAATTCAGGCATCACGGCGGGCAGATACACGCGGCGCACCATGTCCCAACGGCTCGCGCCCATGACCCGGGCGGCCGACACATGAACCGCCAGTACGCTCTCGGTGGCGTTCATGACCGATAGCGCGGCAGGGAAGAAAGCCGACAGTGCGATCACCACGATGATTGGCAGATTGCCGAAACCCATCATGATGAGAAACAGCGGTACCCAGGCGATGGAAGGAATCGACTGCAGGATGATGATGGCGTTCTTGAGTACTTCCCGGAAGAAGAACAACAAGGCACCCACCAAGCCGAACCCCACGCCGAACAGCAACGCAAAGCCATAGCCCAGACCCAGACGAGTGAGGCTACCGGTTAACGCGGCGCGAAAATCGCCCGATTGTATGTCTTCCCACAGACGCGCAATGACCGAGGGCACGTTGGGCATCAGGAAATCGGGCAGCGACCAGGCAGCCGATTGCCAGATCAGGAGGATGACCAGAATGGCCACGACCATGGCCGCTTTCTTGAGCGGGCCGGGAAGTTGTTTTTGAGTACTCATCTAGGTCGGTATTGCGAAAGACATCAAGGCGGCCGGTACATAACCGGCCGCCCTCATAGTGTTAAAGGTGCAAGCGAAACCACGGGCGTCGAAGCGTCAACGCCGTCGTGATAGATTCGCCTGCTGAACGGTTTCCCGTCTGCGGTGCCACGATCAGAGCTGGCGCTCCTTCTGCCATTCGAGATCAACAATATTCGTGACGTCGAAGGGTTTGCCGTCGCGGGTCTTCAGCGCGCCCTGGGCTTGCATGATGTCGGCGATTTCCTGCATGCGCGAGATCTCTTGCGGGGTAAGAATCGGGCTAAAGGTCTGAGTTTTAATGGCATCGCGGATCACGTCTTCACGCGGCAGTTCGCGGCCGTCGCGGGTCTTGAGCGTAGGCTCGGCGATGAAGTATGAAGCGATCAACTTGGCGGCCTCTTCAGGCTTGTTCTGCAGCAGATCGATAGCATCACGCTGGGCGTCGAGCGACTTCCACACGGCGTCTTTGCGGTTCTCGAGCACTTCACCCGAGGTGATCACCACCATGCAGGGGAACGGCCAGACCTGACCGATCTCGTAGATCTGCGTAACCGGTGCCACCAGCTTGGCGATGCTGGCCTGCGGCTCGAAAAGAAAGGCCGCTTCAACGCGATTGCCCACCAACGACTGCACTGCAACCTGCGGGCTGACGCCCAGAATGTTCACATCCTTGGGTGAGAGTTCGGCGTCTTTCAGCACCACGCCGCGCAACACCGTATCGGCCGTGCTGCCTTCTCGCTGCGAGGCCAGTGTCTTGCCCTTCAGGTCAGAAACGCTTGAAATGTTGGCATCGTCGCGCACCACAATCGCATGGTAGCCATGCTGCGCACCGCCCACGACTTTCAGGTCGGCGCCGCGCGACGACCATGAGGCCGCGTTGGTGAAGCCCAGCACGCCGGTATCAAGTTGTCCGCCGACAATGGCTTTAATCAGATCAGTGCCCGACGTGAACTCCACCAGTTCGACATCAAGGCCGTGCTTCTTGTAAAAACCGCCCTCGTATGCGGCGATGGCCTGTGCATCGTCCATGACACGCAGGTAGCCGACACGCAGCTTTTCGTCGGCATAGGCCTGACCGGCCATAACGAGGGCGGCCAGAGCGGGAATCAACATACGGGTGAATTTCATGCTGCAATTTCCTCGGTGGAGTAAAGAATGGGGTCGTCGGTCTGGATGCCCAGCAAGCTCAGAATCTCGCGTCGCATGGGTGCGAATTCTGAGAGGTCGTGAGTCTTTTCGTGATGCGCCAGGTTGAATTCCTTCAGCACCGTTGCGGGGCGCTGGCTGAATACCAGAATGCGATCGGCAAGGAACAATGCCTCGTCCACATCGTGAGTCACCAACAGCACGGTGGGCGACACCTCGCGAATCAGCGTGCGCAAGGCGTCTTGCAAGGTCATTCGGGTGAGCGCATCGAGCGCCCCGAACGGCTCATCGAGCAACAGCGCCTTGGGCTGCGAAATAAACGCGCGAGCCAGCGCCGCACGCTGACGCATGCCACCTGACACCTGTGCCGGAAAATATTCCTCGAAGCCTGCCAGTTGCACTTTCGCCAGCCACTGCCGCGCCTGCTCACGTGCTTTGCGTTTGTCTGTGCGCTGGAATTCCAGCGCCAAGGCAACGTTCTGTTCCAGCGTGAGCCATGGATACAGCGCGTTCTCTTGGAACATCAGTGTGCGCTCGGGATGCGGGCCGCGTATGGCCTTGCCATCGGCAAGCAAACGCCCACCGCTTGCCCGTTCGAGACCGGCGGCCATATGCAGTAAGGTAGACTTGCCACAACCCGATGGGCCCACTAGGGCGACCAGTTCACCGTGATCGACGTCGCGAGAAAAATCGTCAATGACGCGCAGGTCACCAAACGACTTCTGAATATTCTGGAAAGAAAACTTCATTGATGGGAATCCGGAGACTGAGGTGGCCCGACAAATGCCCGGCCATCCGAAGCACCCACTGTATTCCTCCTGGCTTATTCAATAAAGCATTTTTAATTTCTTTGCTTATTGCTTTAAGAAATATAGAAAAATGATGGCTATCCTTTCCATCACCGCGCCCATCTTTATCCTGATCGGGCTCGGTTATATCAGCGTACTCACGCGCCTGATCAGCCGTGACACCACACGTGGCATGGGCATCTTCGTGATCACGATCGCCCTGCCTGCGCTGATCGTGAGGGGCATGGCCAACAAACCGCTGGGCGAGTCGATGGATATCGATTTCCTGGTCGCCTACACCTTGGCTTCCTTGCTCGTCTTTGCCCTGGGCATGATCGTGTATCGGCGCGTGCGTAAGGTCGGCACAGCGGCGATGAGCCTCGCCGGCCTGGGCATGTCTTCCTCGAACAGCGGCTTTATCGGCGTATCGATTTGTGCAATGGTGCTGGGCACCGAGCCGGCCTCACGCGCCGTAGCCATGACCATTCTTGTAGAGAGCATGCTCATGATTCCCATGGCCATGGCCATTGCGGATTCGGCCGGCGGGCACGCCGATGTGCGCGTCATGGCGCGAGTGCGTACCACCGTGAAGCGGCTGGCCCGCAGCCCCTTGCTCATTGCCATCTGCGTCGGGCTTGTACTGGCCGCGTTTCGCATTCCGCTTCCGGAAGTGGCCCTGCGAGTGATCGACATGCTGGCTATGGCGGCCGCGCCTGTGGCGCTTTTCGCCGTAGGCGGCAACCTCTATGGGTTGCGGCCCAAGGGTATGCTGACCGATGCCACGGCCATCTCAGCCGGCAAGTTGATCGTGCATCCTCTGGCCACCGCCCTATTCTTCTTGCTGTTTCCCGGCATGGACCCCCTGATGCGTAGCGCGGGAATCCTATTCGCCGCCGCACCCATGTTGAGCATTTTCCCGATTCTGGGTATGCGCTACGGCTTGGAAGACCAATGTTCCGCCACCTTGCTGATGGGCACCATTTTCTCGTTCGTGACCATCAGCGTGACGATTGCGCTGATTTCGTGAGCGTTTGATCGGTGGGGCCGTTGGCCTCGTGACGCTTCAGCCCTGCTTCGACGGTTGTGGCAGCTCGACGGGCTCGGGCCGGTTCATGCCGTGGTACTCAGTGTTGGGCATCATGTCGAGCGCGGTGGCCACGCGATTCGAGAAGTTGTAGAACGCCACCGTTTCCGAAAGGTCGAACACATCTTCGGCGGTGAACCCGACCGCATGCAGCGCATCGCGATCAGCTTCCCCAACCTCATGAGGGGTCGTGGTGAGCTTCCAGGCGAAATCGAGCATGGCACGCTGGCGCGCATCGAGTTGGGCGACCCGATAGTTCATGACCAGCATTTCACCCAGTTGCGGGTCATCGGAAAGGGCCCGCACCGCCTGGCCATGCGCCACAAGACAGTAGTAGCACCGGTTTGCGCTGGACACCACCACGGCCACCATTTCTCGCTCAAGCTTGCTCAGCCCCGAGTCGGAAAACATGATTTCGTTGTACATCGCCATAAAGTTGCGCAGCCGATTGGGGCGGATGCTATAGGTGGCGAGCACATTCGGAACCAGGCCGAGCTTGTCGACGCACTTTTGGAAGACGGTTTGCAGATCGTCGTCGAGCGTTCCCGGATGGGGGACGGGGTAAGCGCAGATATGGTCGGGCTGGGGCATGCAGAGTCTCCGGTTTTTTGTATTGCCGGCCAGTATATCTACAATTCGATGAGCTGCATCGCCTGGCCAAGCGCCTCGCGGGCCAGTTCGGCCATATGCGTGTGGTGCGTCAGGAAGATAACCTGTGTACGGCCGGCGAGCCGCCCCAGATTACGCAAGCCTGCTACGGCGCGCTGGTCGTCGTAATTCACGAACAGATCGTCGGCAATGAAGGGCATGGGCGGCGCGTGGTCAAGATAAAGTTCGAGCGCCGCCAGCCGCAGCGCCAGATACAGTTGATCGCGGGTTCCATCGCTTAGACCTTCGAGCGGAACCAGGGCGCCATCGGCACGCCGAGCGTGCAAAGTAGCTACTTCCGTATCGACGACCAGGCCGGAGTGTGCATTGAGTGTCAGGTCGGAGAACACTTGCCCTGCGCGGGCCAACAACGGGCCCTGGCGCCGGTCGCGGTACCGCTCGGTGACCCACTCCAGCAAGCGCTGTTCGGCATGCAGCCGCACATAACGCTCTGCGACTTCGGCCATGTCAGCCAAGGCCTCTTGACGCCGCGCCGCCGCCTGGGCTGCGGCATCGCCGCCTGATATGGCCTCGAGCGCGTTGCGAGCCTGTTCGCATTGCACCGCCAGTTCACTGCGATTCGCAGCTGCCCCTTTGAGCGCCGTGGCGAGTGCTTCCGACTGTGCAGCGAACTGTGAGACGTCGACGGCAGCCAGTTCTGCCTCGATCTCGGCGCGAGACCGCCCTTCACCCTCTGCCAATAGCAACTGATTCAATTCGGCCAGCCGCCGTTGTGCCTCTTCGCGGCTGCGCTCGCGCACGCGCATGTGTTCTACCCCGGTCATCCAGCGGCGCACATGAGCGGCGCTTTCTTCAAGAGCGAAGCTTGCGTCGTTTAGGGCGCCGGCCAAGTGCTGAGCAGCACGCTCGAACGCTTGGAGTTCGCCGGCCATACGATCGCGTTCGGCATACGCTTCTCGCAGCTGGCTCGCCAGCTCGTCGGCATCGCCCAACAGTGTTATGGCTTCTTGTACGTAGGCTGACTGTGAGGTGTGCGGCAGGCCTGCGCGTTCCAGAGCGTCGTGCCACATGCGGCCCCAATGGGTTTCCTGAACGTTACGTTGGGCGCATTGCTCTTCGAGCGCCGGTAACAGCGCTTCCACACGCGAAACCTGCTCGGCGAGTGCCTCACGCCGTGCCTGGGCGGCTTGCGCGCGTTGTAATAACGATTCGGCATGCTGCTGCGCCGCTTCAAGCGACAGCGATTGCCCCCCGGCGGCCACAGCCGGCGCCTCGGCCATCAGCGCATCGAGTAATGTGCGGTGCAGTTCCTGCCGCCGAGATTCCAGTGTTTTTACTTCGGTGGCGGCAGCGTGCCAACGCTCGTGCGCCCCGAGCGCAGACTCGCGCTCGATGAGCCATGCTTGCAGCGCGCTAGGAGGTATGACCGGCAGGCGCCGGCCCTGGCACTCAAGCGCCCACTGCGCATCGTACTCGGCCAGCTGTTGCACGGCCGAGGCCTGCGCAGCACCTAGCGCCTCTGAGCCGCGTTCGCGCCGCTCATGCTCATGCTGAAGCGCCTGCAAACGAGCGGCGTGGCTTACCGCCTCGAGGTGCCGATCGGCCATCGCATCGGCGTTCAATACCAACGCAGCAAAGCCGGTGGCATGATCTGTAAGCGCAGCCTTGCCCTCGGAGATGTCGCGCCACAGCGCATCGCGTTCGCGGCGAGCCGCCACCACCTCATCGCGCGACACCGCCTGATGTGCGCGAAGAAACTGTTCGAGTTCGAGTGCCGCCGCGGCATGCTCGAGCTGCGCTTCGCGCACCCGCTTACCCAGCGAATCGATTTCGCTTTCGAGGTGCTGCCGCCGTTGAGCGTGCTCTGCCAAGACGTTGGCCGGCCATGGCGACATCGCGGCAAGCCATTCCACCGCGGTGGCATCGCTGTTGGGGCATTCCACCCCAGGCTGCACGATGGCGGCCAGACGGCGACGCAAGGCGGCCTTCTCGATGGTGGCTTGCCGGTGCGCAGCCTCGACTCTCGATTCGATGTCGCCGGCAGCCGTTAGCGCGTGAACGGCACGGCGCAACGGTGCGCTGACCGACACGGCCGGCAGGGCCGCCATTTCATTCTGCAGGCGGGCCAGTTCGGCTCGACGCTCAGCGAGCGCTTGGGTGGCCGCCTCGGCCTGCGCGCGAAGCTGACGGCCGTCGCTCAGCAGTTGCTCGATCTCGCGACGAAGCGGGCGCGGCGGCAGTTGAGCGGCAAGCCGTTCGAGGCCTTCTGTGTCGAATTGAGGCGCCGGCCGACCCAGCTGGCGCAGCGCTTGAGTGAGCTGGCCCCACAACACTTCAATATGAGACGCATAGCGCTGCACATGCGATCGGTGATCGGCCACGCGAAGGCGCTGCTCTTCAAGTGCAATGATCTCGGGCTCGTATTCTTTGTAAGGCCCCGCAGCCGATTGTGCGCCGTGAGCTTCTTGAGCCGATTCTATCTGCCGAACCTGAGCCAGCAGCGGCGCCATACGCCGCAGGCGTTCCAGTTCGCGAACCCGGGCCAGAAGATCGGCGTGTTCCTGTTCGGCTTGGGTGTAGGCATCATCGAGCCGCTTGCTTTCGCGATGTGCGTCGGCCCACGCCGACGGACGTATCGTGGCCGACTTGAGCACGGCGTCGGCCTCCGCCAGCCGCCCTGCCGCCACGTACCAGGCCCGGTCGCGGCTGCGCCGTGGCGCCCACAAACCGGCGGCTTCCTCGCCCAGAGCGGCCAGTACTTCGTTCAACGCCGATACGCCGGCCGCCGCCTGAAACAACACCGAGTCGACATTGTCGCCCGCCTGCAGCATCGAGCGCCCGCCGTGTTCAAGGCGACGGTGATCCAGCCCAAACATGCGTTCGTAGAAGGCTTCATTCACCTCGCCCAGCCAATCACGTAAGGCATCGGCCGGCAGAGGTTCGCCATGGGCATCCACCAGCCCACCATTGCGCTTGCGACGGCGCATGAAGGCGAGCTCGCGTGAACCGCCGGAGAGCCGCGCTGCAAGTTCGAGCTCGGTACCGGGGTGCAAAAAACTCATGGGGGTGTCCATGGGAATGCCAAACAGCAAATCATGAAAGGCTTGCCGAAGGGTCGACTTTCCTGCTTCGTTGCGCCCAAGAATGAGATGAAAGTCTGGCCCCTGCACACGGGGAAAATCGAGCTGCCGGCCGGAGAAATGACCGTATCGAAGCAGATTGACGGTGTCGAATCGCATGGCGTCAGCGCTCGTGTGCGGCGCGGTCGAGGCGGCCCAGAACGGCCGCCGCCGCATCGGCAAGCACGCCGGCGGCCTCGCCCGCTCTCAGTTCGTCGAAGACATCGCCTTGCCCCGACAGCTCGTAGGGTGCGCGGTCGAGAAAGGGCCGCAACCCTTCCAGAAACTGCGCCTGAAATTCGGGGTCGGCTGCCGCCTCGGCGAGCAGCACGGCCAGATCGTCGGTGTCGACCTCGGTACCCGAGCCGGTACGTTGCGGTAGCCGGGTATGAATCTGCAGCTTTTCCAGCCACAGCCCTTCGCCTCCCAGCGCCGCCATGACAGCCAGCACTTCGGCTCGCAATGCCTCGCGGCGAGCTATGAATTCACCATGTAAAGGGGTCATGCCTTCCAGGGTGAGCCGCAACACGCAAGGCCGTTCAGCCGCCTGTTCTTGCACCACGCCCGCCAGGTGTTCGCGCAGGAGCCCAACTGCGTCACGCCAGCTTGCGCACGACGAGACATCGACGGCGAGGCCGTGCCAACGCAACACGTCGACTTCGAGGCGCTCAATGGATTCGACCACCCCATCGGTGCAGCTGACGAGCACGGCCCCGCGCGGGCCCTGTTCACGGATATGCCGCCCTTGCAGATTGCCCGGGAACACAACGGGAACCGGACCCGGAAAGATCTTGAATTCGTGAACGTGACCCAGTGCCCAATACTGGTAACCGCGCTGCTGCAGCTGCTCGAGCGTGCACGGAGCGTAGTTGGCGTGTTCGGCATAACCTTCCAGGGCGGTATGCAGTACGCCAATGTTGAAATGGCCGGGAACCGGGTCAGGATACGACGTTGCCAGATTCTCGGTTACCGCCGCATGTGCGAAGCTCTGCCCATGCAAAGCAACCTTATGGCTCTCGATGATGAAGGTGGTGGGCTTGTTCGAGCGGAACACGTGCACCGTATCGGGCAGAGTCAGGCGCTTGGTCATGACGCTTTCCGCGTCGTGATTGCCGTGCAGCACATAAACGGGAATACCCGCATTGCGCAGTCGCCCCATCTGGCGGGCAAAATAGATACCGGTGTTGTGATCTTTCCAGTCGCCGTCGTACAGATCGCCGGCGATCACCATGAAGTCCACTTCCAGGGCAATGGCTTCTTCCACCAGGCGGGTGAAGGCGGCTCTGGATGCGCTGCGCAGGGTATCGACCGGCATATCGTCATAGGAACCCAGCCCTCGCAAGGGGCTGTCCAGATGGATATCCGCAGCATGAATAAAACGCATAAAGTCGACTCTGTCGGAAGTAAAAACAATGAAAAGAATTTGCCCAGTACTGAACACGACCCCCGTAGCCCTTGCTTCGCGACTCAGTGGTAAAGCCCCGTTATTCAGTGATAAAGCCCCGTTAGTCTGCCACAAGCGCAGCGCGAACTCGTCGAATCTGCGTACAAGCCGAGGCGGCCGATGACGGATTCCGAGGTCTTCCTCAGTTTCAGGAACGTCAAGAAAACCTACGACCGGCGCAGCCTGGTGGTTCGGGATTTCAGCCTCGACGTGCGTCGCGGCGAGTTTGTCACGCTGTTGGGCCCGTCGGGTTCGGGCAAAACCACGGTGCTGATGATGCTGGCGGGGTTCGAGCATGTCACCAGCGGCGACATTATTATCGACGGCACCTCGGTCACACGCACGGCGCCTTACGAACGCAACATCGGCATGGTGTTTCAGAACTACGCCCTGTTTCCGCACATGACGGTGGCCGAGAACCTGGCCTACCCGCTGAAGGTGCGCAAGATGTCACGCACCGAAATTCAAGATCGGGTCGCGCATTATCTGCGCCTTGTTGAACTGGAAGACTACGGCAATCGACATCCCGGCCAGTTGTCGGGCGGTCAGCGGCAGCGCGTGGCGCTCGCGCGAGCTTTAATTTTCGAGCCGGCCCTCGTGCTCATGGACGAACCGCTTAGTGCGCTCGACAAGAAGCTGCGCGAACAGATGCAATTCGAAATCACGCGCCTGCACCGCAAACTCGGCTGCACCATGGTGTATGTCACGCACGACCAGGCCGAGGCGCTCACCATGTCGGATCGCATTGCCGTCTTCAACCATGGGGTAGTGCAGCAATACGCCCCGCCCGACGAACTGTACGAACAGCCCGCCAATGCCTTCGTAGCCGGCTTCATCGGCGAGAATAATCTCATGCAGGGAGGCGGCACAGTCGATGATCGGGGCAACGCCAGTGTCACGCTCGACGACGGCACCGTATTGAACGCGGCGCATGGCGACTTCAAGCAGCCGCAGGGCCCCTGCCTGCTATCGGTAAGGCCCGAGAAGCTGAAGATTGCCAACGTTGAGCAACCCACCGCACCCGACATCAATGTCGTGAAAGCCAACTTCGTCACCCAGCATTATGTGGGCGACTTCATTCGCTACTACTTCGAACTGAGCGACGGCACCCGCATCATCGTCAAGACCATGAACGACGACCGCGCCCCCACGCTCACCGAGGGCC
>CAZPYF010000002.1:0-38196 GCA_964590015.1 uncultured Burkholderiaceae bacterium | reverse complement strand
TTCGTTCCCGACCTGACCAGGTTCGCCGCCGAACCATGCGAAGGGGCCCGCCACCGCGAAGTTTAACAGGAAGCGCACGGGCTCGCCCCGCGCGTCTTTTCACGGCGCCGCGCAGCTCGATGCGCACGACGTAGAATATCGACGTCTTCCATAACGGCTTGTACGCACTAAGCCCAAACGCTAATGCCGTCATTTTCATGACCTCCCCATCAGACAGCATCGACCGGTTCATCGACGCGTTGTGGCTTGAAGACGGTCTGGCGCAGAACACGCTCAGCGCGTACCGACGCGACCTCGAAGCGTTTGAGCGCTGGCTCGAAGCTGAACACGGCAAAACCCTGCCCGCAGCCCGCGAAACCGACATCCAGGCGTGGTTCGCCGCCCTGCATTCCGGCAGCCGGGCCTCCACCGCCAATCGCCGACTCTCCGCATTGCGACGCTACTACCTGTGGGCGCGCCGCCAGGGCCTGGTGGAAGAAGACCCCTGCCTCAAACTACACGCATCAAAACAGCCGCCCCGCTTTCCCAAGACGCTCAGCGAAGCGCAGGTCGAAGCGCTGCTGCATGCCCCCGACGACTCGGGCACGTTAGGGCTGCGCGACCGAGCCATGCTCGAAACCTTGTACGCCACCGGTCTGCGGGTGAGCGAACTGGTCAACCTGGGCGTACTCGACGTCAATCTGTCTGACGGCGTTGCCCGCGTGAACATGGGCAAAGGCGGGAAAGACCGATTGGTGCCCATGGGGGCGGAGGCTCAGTTCTGGATCGAACGATATTTGCGGGAAGCCCGCGGCGATTTGCTCGGTAAGCATCGCTCAGACGCGCTGTTCGTTACTGCGCGCGGCGGGCCCATGACCCGGCAGGCGTTCTGGCAGTTGGTACGAAAATATGCCATGAAGGCCGCCATACACGCCCCCCTGTCGCCTCATGTGCTCAGGCATGCTTTCGCCACCCATTTGCTGAATCACGGGGCCGACCTGCGTGTAGTGCAGATGCTGCTGGGTCATGCCGATATTTCGACCACTCAGATATACACCCATGTGGCGCGCGAACGGCTGCGCCAGTTACACGCGCGCCACCATCCCCGCGCTTGAATCTCACCCTAGCAACGCAGTGCCAACCCATACCGATTCGCCCATGGCCAAAGCAAAGCACGTTTCCGAGACCCCAGCCACCCAGCTCCTCAAGAAGCTAGGCATCTCGTTCAGCGAGCATCCCTACGAATATGTGGAACACGGCGGTGCCAAGGAATCGGCCCGGCAGTTAGGCGTCGACCTGCATCGGGTGGCAAAAACACTCATCATGGAAGACGAGCGTGGCCATCCGCTGATCATCATCATGCATGGCGACCGCGAGGTATCAACCAAGAACCTGGCCCGCCAGATCGGCGCAAAGAAGATCGAGCCATGTAAGCCGGAAGTGGCACAGCGCCACTCAGGCTATATGGTGGGCGGCACATCCCCCGCCGGCACACGCCGCAAAATGCCCGTCTGGATCGAGCGCGGGCTGCTGGAGTTCGACACGATCTACGTAAACGGTGGGCGTCGTGGTTATCTAATCAGTGTCGACCCCAAGGCGCTGGCCGAAGCATTAGAGGCGCAGCCGGTAGAGGTTGCCATCGAGAAATCGTAGTGGCCGTAAGGCCTATCGGATCGGCTCCAGGGGGTTGCCTAGACGTGCCAGCTTATCTGGGTTGCGCATGATGTACACGCCGCTTATGCGTTCGGCGCTGTCAACATCAAGACTCACCGAGGCCACGACCTGATCGTCGTCAAATATCAGAGCTCCGTGCATTCCGTTGAGGTCGACCCACTGCCATCTATAGCGCTGCCAGAAACGGTGTAGCGTCTCGCCCAGGAACTTCAGCACGTCACCCTGGCCAAACAGGGGCTTCGGCAGCGCCAGCGCCTTGCCGCCGCCGTCGGTCTGAAGCTGAATGTCTTCCGTCATCAACGCTGCAAGTTGCTGGGTCGCGCCCGTGAGGATCGCGGCCTGAAAGGCCGCCAGCAGCTCCTCCTGCCGTTTTCTGGGAACCTCTGTGCCGGGCACGCTATCACCCAGGCGCCCACGCGCGCGCGACACCAACTTGCGGCAGGCAGCTTCCTGAACCCCCAACACCGCCGCGACATCCTGGTAGGAATGATCGAAGATTTCCCTTAACAGAAAAGCGGCGCGCTCCTTGGGTGCGAGGCGCTCAAGCACCAGCAAAAATGCCATCGAAAGCGACGAAGAACGCTCCACCGCACTTTCAGGGGTGTTGTGATTCACCGTTTGAATCGGCTCGGGAAGCCAGGCACCCACGTAATTGACACGCTGACGACGCGCCGACCGAAGTACATCAATGCAATGGCGCGTGCAGGCGGTCGTGAGCCACCCCGCCGGGTTCGAAATTTCGGAAAGGTCGGCTTCCCGCCATTTCAGCCAGGTGTCTTGTACAGCGTCTTCGGCCTCTGCACGAGACCCCAGTATTCGGTAGGCCAAGCCCGTCAGAAACGGGCGCTGGCCTTCGAACAGATCGGTTGCGTGCGGCGCCATGTCAGTGAGCGGAAACCTGGAAACGGTTCCATAGATTGATCATGGCAATGGCGGCTGTCAGGGCGCTGATTTGTGCGTCATTGAAATGGCGCCGCAGCTCTGCGCGCAAGGTGCTGTAGTCGGTCTTCCGATCAAGCTGCGTGAGTGCCTCTGTCCAGGCCAACGCGGAACGTTCGCCAGGCGAGAAATCGTCGACCAGTTCCCACACGACAAGACGGTCGAGTCGCTCATTGGTCTCTCCGTCGGCGCGTGCTTCCTTGGTGTGCATTTTCACGCAGTAGGCACAGCCGTTAAGCTGCGATGCTCGAAGTTGCACAAGATGGTGCAGCATGCGGTCCAGACCGTGGTGGTCGATGGCCCCATGCACTTTGGTAAGCGCGGCAATGACGTTCGGTATGGTGGTGTAGTGATCGATGGCGGGGTTCGTCATGAATGATCCTTTTCAAGTGGTTCAAACATCATGACGATTCAGGCTCATCGTTTGTGACATGCGCTGTGTACTTGGCGTCTCCGGCAGGAATCGAACCTGCAATCTTCCCTTAGGAGGGGAAAGTTATATCCATTTAACTACGGAGACGGGAAGACAACCGAGAATTATAGCGTCGCACGCATGAATACTGGTTTTGCAGCGGTCTTAAGCTGGATT
Organism: uncultured Burkholderiaceae bacterium; assembly: GCA_964590015.1. Classification (GTDB taxonomy): domain Bacteria; phylum Pseudomonadota; class Gammaproteobacteria; order Burkholderiales; family Burkholderiaceae_B; genus Yanghanlia. The sequence continues at coordinate 35,015 of CAZPYF010000002.1, read as the reverse complement.
CGGTAGCGAAAACGCCGGCGCAGGGCCGGCGTTTTCAGCAATACAGCAGATGCGTTTACTCGAGCTTGATACCGCCCTTCTTCACCACATCGTGCGCCCAGTCATACTGCACCTGAATTTCCTTGGCGAACTCGGCGGGCGAGTTACCGGAAGGCGCAGCACCTTGCTTTTCCAAGGCTTCGATGATGTTGGGCTTCTTCAGTGCTTCGGCCGCCGCTTCATGCAGACGGTCGAGAATGGGCTGCGGCGTGCCGGCGGGGGCGAGCAGACCGTACCATGCCGGCTGATTCAGCTGCGGATAACCAACTTCGGCGAGCGTGGGCACGTCTTTCAGCGCGTCGAGGCGCTCATGCCAGGCGATAGCCATGGGGCGAAGATTGCCAGCCTGAATTTGTGCCATGGACGACGGGAGGTTGTCGAACAGCACTTCGATTTGGCCGCCGACAGCGTCGGTTACAGCCGGACCCGAGCCCTTGTATGGCACGTGCATGACGTCAGCGCCTGTGGCCAGCTTGAAGGCTTCACCAAACAGGTGAAGCACGCCGCAGGTGCCGGAGCTGCCATACGAATACTTGCCGGGATTGTCTTTCAGAACCTTCAGGAACTCGTCAAAGTTCTTCGCTGGGAACTTGGGATTCACTTCGATGACGTTGGGCACATTGGCAAAGTTGGTGACCGCAACGAAGTCTTTCAATGGATCGTAGGGAAGGTCATCAGGGCGGCATGCCTTGTTCACGGCCATGGTGGAAACCGTGGCAATCGACAAGGTGTAGCCGTCGGGTTTTGCACGCGCGGCTTCTTGTGCGCCGATAGCGCCGCCGGCACCGCCTTTATTTTCGACGACCATGGTTTGACCCAGGATCTGGCTCATTTCCTGCGTCACAATACGGGCAACGATATCGGTGGAGCCGCCGGGAGCAAACGGCACAATTACGCGTATTGGCTTATCGGGATAGTTATCGGCCGCAAAGGCGGCGGGGCCTGAAAACGCGGCGGCCAGACTGCCTGCCAAGGCGACGGCTGCGAACCTACTGCTGAACAACTTCATACACTCTCTCCTTTCGAATGCCCTTCTTTTTGGGAAGAACCGGGGGTGGCATTTTAAGCTAAGCTTGCCGGTCGCCTCTGGGTATTTGCACTTATTCCAATGACGATCGTCGCGCTTGTCTTACCTGATTTTTTACTTATTGCCCTGGGTTGGGCGTTGCTGCATCTTCTCAAATACCGAGAAGAATTTTTCAGCACCGCCGAAAAGCTGGTCTACTACATTCTTTTTCCAGCGCTACTCTTCAGCTCGATCGTACGTGCCCCGCTAAGCCTCGGCGAGGCTTCGACATTGATCGGCGCTACAGCGGCCTTGATGCTCTGCGGTGTGGCGATGGCCTGGATGGCGGTGCCTGTGCTTCGTCCCCGGCCCATAATACACGCGTCGCTCGCACAATGTGCGTATCGCTTCAACACCTATATCGGGCTTTCCCTAGCACTGAGCTTGGCCGGCACGGCCGGTCAGTCAATCATGGCCGTGATCGTGGGCTGCGCAGTGCCGATTGCCAACGTGGCGGCGGTATCAGGGCTTGCTCGCGGCAAGACCCGCATTGGCGGCGAACTATTACGCAATCCCCTCATTCTTGCGACTTTCGCCGGGCTCGCCTGCAACCTGTCGGGCGTGCCGATACCTGCGTTTGCTATGGACACGCTGCAGCGCCTTGGGGCGTGCGCGCTGGCGTTGGGCCTGATCTGTGTCGGTGCCACCATCTCCTTACAGGGACTGGGGCCGGCGGCCAAAGTGATGGGCTGGATGATCGGTGTACGGCTCGTCGCCATGCCGGCGGTGGCCCTGCTCATATCCGCGCTGCTTCCGCTGTCGGTTCTTGAAAAGCAGATGTTGTTGCTATTCAGCACCCTGCCCACCGCGTCGGCCGCCTACATTCTGGCGGTACGGATGGGCGGTGACGGTCGTAGCGTGGCGGTGACCATGTCGGTGAGCACAATTCTGTCCGGACTCACCATTCCGCTGTGGTTGCACTTCGCGCCCTATTAAGGAACTCGTGTCATGCCACTAAAAAACCATAAATTATCGGAAGTTAGGCTGGAATTAGCCGACGAAGACCAAACTTCGGCGTTAGCGGCGTCGTTCTCGCCGCTGCTATGCGGCGCGCTGCCAGGATTCTTGCCTGGCGGGCGTATTCACCTCAGAGGCGATCTCGGGGCCGGCAAAACCAGCTTCGTTCGGGCGTTCTTACGGGCTTGCGGGATACAGGGAAGAATCAAAAGTCCTAGCTATGCCTTGCTTGAAAGCTATAATCTTTCTAGCTTACACTTCTATCACCTTGATTTTTATCGATTTAGCGATTCTGCGGAATGGTTGGACGCAGGTTTTCGGGACATTCTTGAAGAAAAAGCCATCGTCCTGATCGAATGGCCGGAACAGGCAGGCACCCTGTTGCCACCGCCTGACCTCGATATCCATATCGAACACAAAGACGAAGGGCGCACCGCTGTGCTGACGGCGCACAGCGCTAAAGGATCACTATGGTTGACGACTCTATTCCCGCCAACGCCGGTAACCCCCGCCCCGACCTCAACCGACGACGGCTGATCGCCGGCGCCACCACGCTGCTCGTCCTGCCGGTCATTCCCCGCTTCGCCCATGCTGCGAGCATAGTCGCCGTGCGCACGTGGCCGGCCGACGAATACACGCGCGTGACGCTTGAAATGGACACGGAGCTGAAGGCGGAACATTTCACGCTCGACGGCCCAGACCGCCTGGTGGTCGACATCGAAGGGCTTACGCTCAGCAGCACACTGAATGAGCTGGTATCAAAGGTGCGGCCCAACGATCCGTACATCGGCACGGTGCGTGTCGGGCAAAATCGAGCCAATGTCGTGCGTCTGGTGCTCGATCTGAAGCAACCAGTGGCGCCGCAGATCTTCACCTTGAAGCCGATTGGTGAGTACAAGTATCGGCTTGTGCTCGATCTGTATCCCAAGGTGGCTCAAGACCCGCTCCTGGCCATTATGGACAGCAAGGATCCCGATCCGCTCGCCGATGTGCTCGAGCAGCTGGCTCAGCAAACGCACGAGGCGCCCATTCCCTCCGTACAGGGGCAGAGTCTTCCTCAAACCGCCCGAAAGCCCGATCTGCCTTCGCCTCCACAAGGAAGAGCCTCCTCGCCGCAGCCGGCACCTGCTCCAGCTCCCGCGCCCAGTCCGCGCCGCAGGGGCGACATTCTCATTGCGCTCGACCCGGGCCATGGAGGCGAAGACCCGGGTGCCGTGGGCCGCGGCGGCACGCGGGAAAAAGACATCGTTCTGGCGATTGCCCGCCGCCTCAAGCGACTGATCGACTCCACGCCGGGCATGAAGGCCTACATGACGCGCGACGGCGACTATTTTGTGCCGTTGCATGTGCGGGTTCAGAAAGCCCGGCGGGTCAAAGCAGACCTGTTCATTTCGGTTCACGCCGACGCGTGGACCAAACCCACTGCGCGAGGCTCGTCGGTCTACGCCCTGTCGCAAACCGGCGCCACAAGCACCATGGCGCGCCTCATGGCAAAGCGCGAAAACGAGGCGGATCTGGTGGGCGGTGTGAATCTTGGCACGCATAACGCTCAGGTAGCGAAAGTCTTGCTTGACCTGTCTACGGCCGCGCAGATTAATGATTCGATTCGCGTGGGCGGGAAAGTGCTTAGCGAGATCGGCAAGATCAACCGCCTGCATAAGCGCCAGGTGGAACGGGCCGGGTTTGCAGTGCTAAAGGCGCCCGACATCCCATCGATCTTGGTCGAAACCGCGTTCATCAGTAATCCCACCGAGGAAAAGCTGCTACGTAGTGGCAAGTATCAAGACCAGGTCGCTCGCGCCATGTTGACGGGCATACAAGGGTACTTCCGCGACAGCCCCGCACTGGCACGTCGAGGGTGAACGCCTGAGGGTAGAATCTGCAGTCAGCTCCACGCATTTCAGGAACGACCCGCAGAAGGATGACCCAAAGAAGATCGATCTCCCCCCTCCCCGACCTGCTGATCAGCCAGATTGCCGCCGGTGAAGTCATTGACCGGCCGGCGTCGGTGCTGAAGGAACTGCTGGAAAACGCGCTTGACGCCGGCGCCCGCGCGATCGAAGTCAGGCTCGACGGCGGCGGCATTCGGCGTATCGCTGTCACCGATGACGGCGGCGGCATTCCCCCTGAAGAGTTGCCGCTCGCACTGCGCCGGCACGCCACCAGCAAGATCAACACGCTCGACGATCTCGAACATGTGGCTTCCATGGGCTTCCGTGGCGAAGCGTTGGCATCGATTGCGTCGGTAGCGCGGCTAACGATTACTTCGCGCTGCCCCGATGCCGACCACGCCTGGCAGATCGACGGCACCACACATGACGTGGGCGCCGCTGCCGGCCCAGCGGGTACCACCGTCGACATTCGTCAGTTGTTCGACGCCGTTCCGGCACGGCGCAAGTTTCTGCGGTCGGAAACCACCGAATATGGCCACTGTCTGGGCGCCTTCGAACGGATCGCCCTGGCTCATCCGGGCGTGGCATTCCGCTTATTCCACAACGATAAGCCCCAGCGTCAGTGGCGTGCGGCCGGTATGGCCCAGCGCCTGCGTGATGTCCTGGACGCCGAGTTTATCGAGCAGGGCATACTGGTGGAGCGCGAGCATGGGCTCATCTCCTTGCGAGGCCTCATTGCCCGGCCCACCCATTCCCGACACCGTGCCGACCGCCAATATTTGTATGTGAACGGCCGCTACGTCAGAGACCGCAGCGTCACGCACGCGGTGCGTCAAGCCTATGCCGATGTGCTGCACGGCGACCGCCATCCGGCGTATGTTTTGTTTCTTGGGGTCGATCCGGCGGTGGTCGACGTCAACGTGCATCCTGCCAAGCACGAAGTGCGTTTTCGTGACAGCGGTGCCATTCACCGCTTCGTGTCGCAAACGCTTGCTGAAGCGTTGGCCGGCACCCCCGGCATGCACGACGCACCTGCCACGGGCCGCGCACCTGCCGGCCTTGCCGACTCAGCTTCGGCGGGGCGTGGAGCGGCCGGGTGGGTACCGACCGAGCCGGGTGTGGCCGAGCCCGCAGTCGGCAACCTTGCCTTCCGGCCGGCGGGCATGCCGCCGCGTCAGTACGCCTTGGGGTTGCCGAACCGCCAAGCCGACCCAGGGGCCTGGCAAGCACTGTACAGACCGCTAGACGGCGTCGCCACAGGTGCCACTTCCAAACTCGATGCAGCCATCAGCCAGCCCCGCACTGAGTCGTTTCAAAGCGACGACACCCCTGACCCACATCCATTGGGGCAAGCGCTTGCGCAGGTGCACGGCGTATACATTCTCGCGCAGAACCGCAAGGGTCTGGTGTTGGTGGACATGCATGCCGCCCATGAGCGGGTCGTTTACGAGACCCTGAAGAACGCCATGGATGCACGCGAGCTGCCGCGTCAGGAACTGTTGGTTCCCGTGGTGTTTGCGGCCGACCCCGCCGACCTGGGTTTGATCGAAGAATCACGCGAAACCCTTGAAGAACTGGGGCTTACGCTCACACCGGCCGGCCCTTCTGCCATTGCGGTGCGGGCCGTTCCGGCATTGCTGGCGCAAGGCGACATCGAATCGCTCGCACGCGGGGTATTGCGCGATCTTGCCGTGGCAGGCCAATCGAACCTGCTGACCGAACAACGCAATGAACTGCTCTCCACCATGGCCTGCCATGGCTCGGTACGCGCCAACCGGCGCCTGACACTCGACGAAATGAATGCGTTGCTGCGCGAGATGGAGCGTACGGAACGCGCCGATCAATGCAATCACGGCCGGCCGACCTGGCTCCAGTGGTCGATGGGCGAACTCGACCGCATGTTCATGCGGGGCCAGTGACGTCATGACGCTGCCGTTTCCGGTCGTGTGCTTGACAGGCCCCACCGCGTCGGGAAAAAGCGCTGCGAGCCTGGCCTTGGCCGCCCGATGGCCGGTGGAAATCATTGTCATGGATTCCGCCACCATCTATCGCGGCATGGACATCGGCACTGCGAAGCCATCGCCGGCCGAGCAGGCCACGGTACCGCATCATCTTCTTGATATCCGCGACCCGGCAGAAGCCTATTCCGCCGCCGAGTTTCGCAACGATGCGCTGGCATTGATCGCCGACATCGTGAGCCGTGGTCGCCTGCCGCTGATCTGTGGCGGAACGCTCATGTACTACAAGGTGCTGCGCGAGGGTATCAGCGAATTGCCGGAAGCCGACCCTGCTCTGCGCGCGCGGATTGATGAAGAGGCCAAGGAGCGTGGCTGGCCGGCAATGCACGCTGAACTGGAGCAGTACGACCCTGCCACCGCCGCAAGACTCGCCCCGAACGATAGCCAGCGTTTGCAACGTGCCATCGAAATCTATCGAGCCAGCGGCATGCCGATGTCGCACTGGCTGGCGCGTGCGCGGCCCGAGCCGGATCCGACATATCGCTACGTCACATTGAGCCTGGAGCCGAGCGATCGGCTCGCCCTGCATACCCGCATCGCTCATCGCTACGAGGCCATGCTGGAAGCGGGCCTGCTTGAAGAGACTCGCCGTTTATACGAGCGCGGCGATCTGCACACCGGCCTGCCATCTGTGCGGTGCGTGGGCTATCGGCAGCTATGGGATCACCTGGACGGCCGCATCACGCTTGAAACGGCCGTGGAGCAGGCGGTGGCGGCCACCCGCCAGCTGGCCAAACGGCAGTTGACCTGGCTACGTTCCGACCCAGCTCGGAAAATCGTGGATTGTCTGGCCGCTGATGCGGTTAGGCAGATTATCGAGCTGGCGGATGAGGCGTGGGGGCCGTCCGTCGCGCTGGAACGCGACGGGCGCGGCACGCCGGAAGGCTTTTAACTAATGATGACCTGCGGCGCCTCGGAACCTTGGCGCTCTTCAATCTGGCCCAGGCGGTAAACCGTTTCGCCCTGGCCGGCCAGCGTGGCCGAGATGGCATCCGCTTCAGCGGCCGGCACCACCACTACCATGCCGATGCCGCAGTTAAAGACGCGGTGCATTTCTTCGTCGGCCACGTTACCGTTTTGCTGCAGCCACTGAAACAGGGGAGGCAATTGCCAGGCATCGCGATGCAGCCGCGCCGCCCGGTCGGCGCCCAAGATGCGGGGCACGTTATCGAGCAGCCCGCCGCCCGTGATGTGGGCCAGGCCTTTGATGTCGCGGCCATGTTGAGCCAACGCATGCAACACCGATTTCACGTAAATACGCGTGGGTGCCATGACGACATCTTCGAGTGAACGACCATCAAGCTCTTGCTCGGGCCGGCCATTGGCATGCTTGAGAATCTTGCGCAGCAACGAGAAACCGTTGGAATGCGCGCCGCTCGATGCCAGACCCAGTATGACGTCGCCCGGTGCAATATCGCCGCCGTCGATGATGGCCGATTTTTCCACCGCGCCCACCGCAAAACCGGCCAGATCGTATTCACCGTCGGGATACATGCCCGGCATCTCGGCGGTTTCCCCGCCGATCAGCGCGCAGCCGGCCAGTTCGCACCCTTTTGCAATGCCCTGCACGACCGTGGCCGCCGTGTCGACCGACAGCTTGCCGCAGGCAAAGTAATCGAGAAAGAACAGCGGTTCGGCGCCTTGCACGAGAATGTCATTCACGCTCATGGCTACCAGATCGACGCCCACCGTGTCGTGTCGGTTCCACTCGAACGCCAGACGCAGCTTGGTGCCCACCCCGTCGGTACCCGACACCAGCACCGGCTCTTTCAGATGGCGCGGCACCTCGAATAAAGCGCCGAAGCCGCCAATGCCGGCCATGACCCCTGCCCGCATGGTGCGCGCCGCAAAGGGCTTAATGCGGTCTACCAACGCCTCGCCGGCATCGATGTCGACGCCCGCGTCGCGATAGGTGAGAGATGCAGAATGTTTGTCAGTCATGAGAAAAGCCGTGGGATGTGCAAGAATTGCGGGTTGAATGATTAGACCGACCCGATTTTACGATGAACCACGGAATGTGGCCCCACACGCACTTGCGGCGAGCGGTATGGCCCAACAACTGATCCTCGATCTGCTCGCTCCGCCACCGCCTACGCTCGAGAATTTCGTGCCGGGGGATAACGGGGCGGCGCTTGACGCGTTGCAACAGTGCACGCCGGGTCGCGCTATCTATCTGTGGGGCCCCAAGGGGGTCGGTCGCACCCATCTGCTTCAGGGCATGTGTCATCGGGCCGGCGGCCACTACCACCCGGCCCATGCGGGTGCGGCCGACCTGCATGCCATGGCGACGGGCGATGCGACCCCACCGGCGCTCGTGGCCGTCGACGATGTCGAGACATTGGATGCCGAGGGCCAGGCCGCGCTTTTCGCGCTATACAACCGGTGGCGCGAGATGGCCGCCACACGTCACGCTTTTTCGCTCGTGCTGGCCGGCGACCGGGCACCGTTGAACATGAACGTTCGTGAAGATTTGCGCACGCGGCTGGGATGGGATCTGGTATTCCGACTCGAACAGCTGTCTGACGAGGAAAGGGCCCGGGCACTGCACGCACGAGCTGCCGAACGTGGGCTCGATCTTTCCAACGAAGTGGTTACCTGGCTGCTGACCCACCACGACCGTGACATGAGCCGCTTGAGCGCCCTGGTCGATGCACTCGACCGTTATTCCCTGGCCCGCCATCGGGCCATCACCCTGCCTTTATTAAAAGACTTGCTGGCAAACGACCAGCCATGAGAAAACTCTGACATGACCTCTGCCTCACGCCTTGCCCTGTTCGACCTGGACCACACGTTGCTGCCACTCGACAGCGATTACCAATGGGCCGATTTTCTGGCGCGCACGGGGCGCGCCGGCGATCCGGCCGAAGCGCAACGGCGCAACGAAGAACTGATGGAGCGCTACAACGCAGGGCAGCTTACGGCCGAGCAATCAGCGGAGTTCATGCTGGGCTTACTGGCGCGGGCAAGCATGCCCGAACTTGCGCATTGGCATGAAGTCTTCATGGCCGAAGTGGTACGCCCCGCCATTCGCGAAAACGCCATCGCGCTGGTGCAGGAACACATGGCACGCGGCGACCTCTGCGCCATTGTCACCGCCACAAACGACTTCGTAACGGCGCCCATCGCCCGAGCCTTTGGCATCCCTCACCTCATTGCCACAGTCGCCGAGCAACGCCTCGGCCGCTACACCGGCCGCATCGAGGGCGTGCCGAGCTTCCAGGCCGGCAAGATCGTACGGGTCGACGCCTGGTTGAAGACCAAGGGCCTGACACGAGACGACTTTCAGGAAACCCATTTCTATAGCGATTCGCCCAACGATCTGCCGCTGCTCGAGGTGGTGAGCCACCCCATCGCCACGAACCCGAGCCCCGCGCTGCGCGAGACGGCTCAGGCGCGCGGCTGGAAGATACTTGATCTTTTCACGGAAATGCACGACGCCAAGTCATAATGAGGCTCTTCGACCCTTGGGGGCGCCGGTTTCCCTGCAGGGCATTACCCTCGTGCCAGCGTGCCGACCGCGTGTCAGGCATTGCATGCGCCTGCGCTCGTGGTCATTAAAATACGCAAATGCTGCCAGAAACAATAAAGAAATTCGTTGCCCGCCTCCTCACAGGCCCACGCCGGGGCCCTGAGCGTCTCCCAGTCGAGAAGCACGGTATCGACCGGCGCAATGTGTCGCGCCACGCCATCAAGGTCTGCGAGGTTCTCAGGCAGCACGGATTCGAGGCCTACGTCGTGGGCGGTGCCGTGCGCGATCTCATCGTGGGTCTGCAACCTAAAGACTTCGACGTCGCCACCAATGCAACGCCGGAGCAAATCAAGCCGTTATTTCGCCGCGCCCGCATTATCGGCCGCCGCTTCCGCTTGGTTCACGTTGTTTTCGGCCCCGAAATCATCGAGACGGCCACGTTCCGGGCAGCCTCCACCACCGATAGCGAGCACACCGACGAACATGGTCGTATTCTGCGCGACAACGAATTCGGTACCCACGAAGACGACGCGGCGCGGCGCGACTTCACATTGAACGCGCTCTACTACGACCCCTTGAGTGAAGAGGTCATAGACTTCCATCGCGGCGTTGCCGACCTGCAAAGCCGCGTCGTGCGCATGATCGGCGATCCGGTACAGCGTTATCGCGAAGACCCCGTACGCATGCTGCGGGCGGTTCGCTTCGCCTCGAAGCTCTCCGCCAGAATCGAACCCGCCACGCTGGAACCGATCCGTCGCCTGGCGCCGCTCATCGAGAATGTTCCGGCCTCACGTCTGTTCGACGAGACGCTGAAGTTGCTCACATGTGGGCACGCGATGGACTGTCTGCGCATGCTGCGCGAGGTGGGTCTGCACCAAGATCTGATGCCCCTGCTCGACATTGTGTTCAACGTGCCCGAAGGCGAAGAATTCGTCGACCTGGCATTGAGCAGAACCGATGCGCGGGTGCGAACGGGCAAACCGGTGAGCCCGAGTTTTCTCTTTGCCGCTCTGTTGTGGAAGCTCGTGAACCAGCGCTGGCAGGCGTTGGTTCAGGCCGGGGGGCATCCGACTCAAACGCTGCTGGAAGCGGCCGACTCGGTGCTCGACGAACAGTCGCGCAAAATGGCGATACAACGGCGATTCATCGCCGACATACGAGAAATCTGGTTCATGCAGGCGCGCTTCGAGCGTGTCAACGCCAAGGCCATCTGGCGCATGCTTGAACAACCCCGATTCCGCGCGGCGGTCGACTTCCTGCAACTGCGTGCGGAAGCCCGGGAAGTCGACAGCGTCATGGCGCAGTGGTGGATGGACTTGGCCAACGCCGACCCCGACGCCCGTGTACCCATGATCGAAGCCCAACAGTCTTCTCAGCGCGACCGCGCCCCCGGGCTGCGTAAGCGGCGCCGCCGGCCTCGCCGCAAGCCCACAGGCGCCGCCACGCAGAGCCCGACAGAATGAGCTCAGGAGGTAGCGGTAAGCCGCTACCGCCCAGAGCCGGCGGCAGCGGTTTCATCAGGCCACCCAAACGCGTGTTCGCCTACATCGGCTTGGGCGCGAATCTGGGCGACGCGCGGGCGGTACTCGAAGCGGCCACACGCGACATCGCAGACTTACCGCGCGTACAGAGCATCGAGCGTTCACCGCTATACCGCAGCGCGCCGGTCGATGCCGACGGCCCCGACTTCATTAACGCCGTGATCAAGGCGGAAACAACGCTTGAGGCGGAGGATCTGCTGAGAGCGTTGCATGGGATCGAAAACCGCTACGGGCGCGAACGGCCTTATCAGAACGCGCCTCGTACTCTCGACCTCGATCTACTTCTACATGGCAACGAACTTAGGGAAACGGCTTTCCTGACATTGCCGCATCCGCGCATGCACCAGCGCGCATTTGTCTTGCAGCCGCTGCATGATCTGGAGCCCGACTTGTGGCTACCGCATGGCGAACTCGCCGCTTTGCTAGCGGCTTGTGGCGATCAAAACCTCGAGCGGCTGTCGTCAGAGCCTGGCGAAGCCACTACGCCGCCCCATGAGCCGGGCGAACTCAAACGCCGCTGAAATCACACTGACGACGCCAGGATGCGGCGTGCCCGTTCGATCACCGGCGCGTCAACCATTTGCCCGTCAACCTGGAACGCTGCAGCGCCCGTACGCTCAAACTCCGCCACAACGCGCGCGGCCCATTCCCGTTCCGTTTCCGACGGTGCATAAACGCGATGCACGACATCCACCTGTGCAGGATGGATGCACAACGCTCCGGCGAAACCCATATCACGCACCTGAGTGATGATGCGGGCAAGGCCGTCGAGGTCGCGGAAATCAGGCTGTACACCGTCGAGGGGTGCCTGAACGCCTGCCGCCGCGCTGGCCAGCACCATGCGGCAGCGAACATGATCGAGCAATAGCGCCGCCCCCGGTGTGTTCGGGCGGGTGCCGGTGTCGAGCATCAAATCGAGAAAGCCGAATGCCAGACGCGCCACGCCGGGTGCGCCCGCCAGGACCTCGAGCGCGGCGACACCCCGCGCGCTTTCCACAATGGGTATCACCGGCTTGCCCGTACGGTGTGCGACCTGCTCGATCTGCTCAGGCCGCTCGGCTTTGGGAAGCACGACGGCCGTGACAGCTCCGAGACTCTTGCACAGCGCCATGTCGTGTTCGAACCAGGGCGATTCCACCGTGTTGCAGCGTACAAGGAAGCGTGCGTCGCGGTGGCCGGCGGCAAACTGGGCGATGTGTTCCCGCGCCGAGCCCTTAGCTTCGGGTTCGACCGCGTCTTCGAGGTCAATGATGACGGCATCGGCGCCGGCGTTTAATGCCTTGCCGAACCGTTCCGGCCGGCTACCTGGAACAAAAAGCGCACTGCGCATCGGTTTTTGCATCTCTGTGCTCATGAACCACTGAAAACGACTTCGCCCTGATGGGCCAGCGTGCCGTCTTGCTGGGCCCATACATTCGCGGTGGTGTCGGACACACGTGCGCCACCGACCTGGAAGGGTCGCGGTGCAATGAGTGGCCGCAAGCCCCGATAATTGAAAGACGCCGGCTCGCGATCCGGGTGGGCATCGACACAGGCTTGCAGCATATGCGTAGCGATCAATGGGCCATGCACCACCAAGCCGGGATAGCCCTCTTGCTTCGTGACATAGTCGAGGTCGTAATGAATACGATGGCCGTTGAACGTTACAGCTGAATAGCGGAACAGCGCCACGGTTGTCGGGTCGATCGTCTGATCCCACTGGGCGGCCGGCACCGCGATGCTGCCTTCCAGCTTGGGCGGCGTGGGCGCGCGGTACACGACGTCTTGTTCTTCGCTGACACACAACTGGCCATGCTGTAGGTACTGGTGTTGTACGGTAAAAAACAGCAAGGCGCCGGTACGGCCTTGCTTTTCCTGGATGTCCAAAATGGTTGAGCGCCGCTCGGCCGGCGTGCCCACACGCAGCGGCTGGTGGAACTGCACACGCCCGCCGGCCCACATACGATTACGCTCGCCCAAGGGTGGTAAGAAGCTGCCTTCAGCGGGATGCCCGTCACGGCCCAACTCTTCATACACTTGCCCGCGCACGAAATGAGCCCACAGCCATAGATGCGGCAAGGCGTCGCCCTCATTCGGGCATGGCCGCCCCAATGCCAAAGCGATCTGTTGTACATGGCCGATATCGAGATTGTCAGCGCAACGCTCTGTGCGACCGATCCAGCTTGAAAACTCCGTCATGCCGACTCCAATGTGTTGTTGAACCGAGCGGGCGCTTGCCGCTGCAGTCAGTCGCCCGATTCCGTGGCCTGACGACGCAGCTCATGGCGAATGACCTTACCAGTGGTGGTCATGGGCAAGGATTCAACGAACGCCACTTCACGCGGATACTCATGGGCCGCCAGCCGTTCACGCACCCAGTCTTGTAGCTCGCGCTTCAGTTCGGGGCCGGCTTTGTGATCGCCCTTCAGCACGACATACGCTTTGACGATCTGTGTGCGCAGAGGGTCGGGCTTGCCGACCACGGCTGCCATCTGCACCGCAGGGTGGCGAAGCAGGCAGTCCTCGATCTCGCCGGGCCCGATCCGGTACCCCGACGAGGTAATGACGTCGTCGCTGCGGCCCACGAAGCACAGCCGGCCGTCGGGCCGCCGGTAGCCGACATCGCCGGTGATCAGCCATTCGTTAATAAACTTTTCGCGCGTGGCTTCTGGGTTGTTCCAGTATCCAAGGAACATCACCGGGTCGGGGCTACGCACCGCAATATGGCCATGCTCGCCGTCGTTCAGGCGCTTTCCCTGATCGTCGACGATGTCGACATCGTGGCCGGGAACGGGCCAGCCCATGGCGCCCGGCGCAGGAGGTTCCAGCGCGCCGCAGCTCGACACGGTCATATTGCATTCGGTCTGGCCGTAGAACTCGTTGATGGTCACGCCCAGGTTCTCGCGACCCCAGTCGAGCAGTTCAGCGCCAAGAGATTCGCCGCCGCTAGCCACACTGCGCAGGCCGAACGACCATCGTTGCCGCGGCTGCGATACGTTACGCAGCATCTTTAATGCGGTGGGTGGAATAAAGGCGTTGCGGATGCCGAAATCCTGCAGAAGCTGAAATGCCGCTTCGGGCTCGAACTTCTCGAACCGCCTCGCTACCACCGTGACCCCGTGATGCAGGGCAGGCATCAACACATCAAGCAGGCCGCCGATCCATGCCCAGTCAGCCGGCGTCCAGATGCGGTCGCCCGGCTGCGGAAACAGATCGTGGCTCATCTCCACACCAGGCAGGTGACCCAGCAGGCTGCGATGCGCATGAAGGGCGCCCTTGGGCTGACCGGTGGTACCCGAGGTATAGATGATGACCGCCGGATCATCTGCGGCGGTGTCGACCGGCTCGAAGTGGTCTGAGCTTGCCGCCATGGCGGCAGCGAGGTCGACCCCCTGCTCTGACGGCCCGTCGATGCAGAACACCGTTTCGAGCGCCGGCAATGAGGCCTTCAGCTCTTCAATCCGCAGTGCCCCGGCGCGATCGGTGATCACGCAGCGGGCCCCCGAGTCGCTCAAGCGGTATCCCAGGGCTTCAGCACCAAACAGCGTGAAAAGCGGAATGGAGATCGCGCCGAGCTTGTGTGTGGCAATGTGCCCATAAGCCGTCTCGGGGCTCTGGGGCAGCAGTATGGCCACGCGGTCGCCGCGTTGAACGCCGTGCGCTTGCAATACGTTTGCCAGGCGGTTCGAACACTCGCGCAAACGCCCGAAGCTGTATTCATCGACCCGGCCGTCGGCCGCCACATACACCAGCGCCAGACGGTCTGGCTCACGCGCCGCCCATTTGTCACAGACGTCAACGCCCATGTTGTAGCGCTCAGGAACCTGCCACGCAAAGTGCTCGCGCAAGTCGGTGTAGGTATCGGCCGGGGTCAGCATGCTTACCTCATTAGTTCACGGGTACGAGCGGAATCATTTCAGCAATTCGCGCCTTCCAACGGGCCGGGCCGGTCTGGTGCACCGATTCACCCGTGGAGTCGACGGCTACGGTCACCGGCATGTCCTTCACTTCGAATTCGTAAATCGCTTCCATGCCCAGGTCTTCAAACGCGGCGACCCGCGCATTACGAATCGCCTTCGATACGAGATACGCCGAACCGCCTACCGCCATGAGGTAAGCCGACTTGTGCTCGCGGATCGCGTCGATGGCAACCGGGCCGCGCTCGGCTTTACCCACCATCGCAATGAGGCCGGTTTTCTCGAGCATCATGCCGGTGAATTTGTCCATGCGGGTGGCCGTGGTGGGGCCGGCCGGACCGACTACTTCTTCACGAACCGGGTCGACCGGGCCCACGTAGTAGATGATGCGGTTGGTGAAATCGACCGGCAGCGACTCGCCTCGGTCAAGCATTTCCTGAATGCGCTTGTGCGCCGCATCGCGGCCGGTGAGCATCTTGCCGGAAAGCAGCAGAGTCTGACCCGGCTTCCAGGACGCGACTTCCTCGGCGGTGAGCGTATCGAGATTCACCTGGGTCGACTTGTTGTAGTCAGGCGCCCAGTTCACATCGGGCCAGTTCGACATGGCAGGCGGTGTCAGCACAGCCGCACCGCTCCCGTCGAGCTCAAAATGCACGTGGCGGGTGGCCGCGCAGTTCGGGATCATGGCCACAGGCTTGGAAGCCGCATGCGTCGGGAAGGTATTGATCTTCACATCGAGCACGGTGGTGAGCCCACCCAGACCTTGCGCACCGATTCCCAGTGCATTGACCTTCTCATAGAGTTCGATGCGCAACTCTTCCAGCTTGTTCTGCGGGCCGCGTTGCAAGAGTTCGAACATGTCGATGTCGTCCATGAGCGCCTGCTTGGCCATCAGCATGGCCTTCTCGGCCGTTCCGCCCACGCCGATGCCGAGCATGCCGGGCGGGCACCAGCCCGCGCCCATGGTAGGTACGGTTTTGAGCACCCAGTCGACCAGCGAATCACTGGGATTCAGCATGACGAACTTCGTCTTGTTCTCGGAGCCGCCGCCCTTTGCCGCCACTTGTACGTCGACCCGATCGCCGGGAACCAGTTCGACGCTGACAATACAGGGTGTGTTGTCGCGCGTATTCTTGCGGGTAAACAGCGGGTCGGTCAGTACCGACGCCCGCAACGGGTTGTCAGGGTTCAAGTAGCCGGTGCGCACGCCTTCATCACACAGTTCCTGAATGCTGCGCTGCGTGTCGAAGCGAACGTTCATGCCGATTTTCAGAAAGACGTTCACGATGCCCGTGTCTTGACAGATGGGTCGCCGACCTTCGGCGCACATGCGCGAATTGGTCAGGATCTGCGCAATGGCGTCTTTGGCCGCGGGGCTCTCTTCGCGCTCATAAGCGCGTGCCAGATGCTGGATGTAATCAGCCGGATGGTAATAGCTGATGAACTGCACCGCATCGGCGATGGATTGAATGAAGTCGTCTTCTTTGATCAGGGTCATGATGCAATCGCAGGAAGTTGAGTGAAAGGACGGGAACCGCCCAGAATGAGGGGATGGGCGTTCAATCGCCCGCAGCGCATTTCGGCCGGGCGCGTTTATTTGCCTGACCAGACCGGCTTGCGCTTCTCAGCAAACGCTGTCGCGCCTTCCCGAGCGTCTTCAGAGGTGAAGATGTGCTCGATACGGGGGCGTTGCATGTCGAACATGTCAGCCGGGCGCCAGTTTCGGGATTCCGCAATGATCTGCTTCGCAGTCTGCACAGCCAGCGGCCCGTTCTCGGCGATCTGGCGCGCCAAGTCGAGCGCGGCCTCTAGTGCCTTGCCGGGTTCAACCAGCCGATTCACCAACCCGTAATGATGGAACCGCTCTGCCGGAACCATGTCGCCGGTGAGCACCGCTTCCATGGCGATGTGATACGGAATACGGGCCGGCAAACGCAACATGCCGCCCGAACCGGGTACCAGACCACGCTTCACTTCGGGCAGCCCGAACGTGGCATTCTCGGCGGCAACGATAAGGTCGCACGCCAGCGCCACTTCACAGCCCCCTGCCAGAGCGTAGCCTTCCACGGCGGCGATCAGCGGCTTGCGGGGCGGCTGCTCGCAGATGCCCGCAAAGCCGCGCTTGCCGGCATAAGGCCGCTGGCCCGACGCCGCAAACGCCTTCAGATCCATGCCCGAACAAAAAGTATTGGCCGCTCCGGTGAGCACACCAATCACCACGTTATCGTCGGAGTCGAGGCGTTCAAGCGCTGCAGCAAGATCTTGCGCGGCTTCATAGTTGATCGCGTTACGGGCCTGAGGGCGGTTGATCGTGATGATCTGAACTCGCTCGACAATTTCGACTTTCACCAGTTCTGACATGAAGACTTCCTTCGATGGGGCGGCGCGCCGGCCGCACAACGGTTCGCAGACAACCGTATATCATACGACCATTCCCCCGGTGCTTCAGGCCCACACTCGCGTTGCCGTACGCCGCAGTTGAGCGCGTGCCGTCGCCGCTCGGCCTTGCGTAGGAGTCGCCATTAACGGGAAACCGCTAAAATCGAAGACTTTTGCGGCCATCCACGCCTTCATCGGCCATACGTACATGCTCACCTTTCAGCAGATCATCCTTAAACTTCAACAATACTGGGACACCAAGGGCTGCACGCTGCTTCAGCCTTACGACATGGAGGTGGGCGCGGGCACTTCGCATACGGCAACCTTCCTGCGTTCCATAGGGCCGGAGCCTTGGCGAGCAGCCTACGTACAACCGTCGCGCCGGCCAAAAGATGGGCGTTATGGCCAGAACCCGAATCGACTCCAACACTATTACCAATACCAAGTTGTGTTGAAGCCGGCACCGCCCGAGATCATCGAGCTTTACATCGAGTCGCTGGTGGCCCTGGGTATCAACCCCCAGGAACACGACATTCGTTTCGTGGAGGACGACTGGGAGAATCCCACGCTGGGGGCCTGGGGTCTGGGCTGGGAAGTCTGGCTCAACGGGATGGAAGTCACGCAATTCACCTACTTCCAACAAGTCGGCGGGCTGGATTGCTACCCTGCCACCGGCGAGATCACGTACGGGCTCGAGCGCCTGGCCATGTATCTGCAAGGCGTGGAAAGCGTCTACGACCTGGTCTGGACCTACGGCGCCGATGGCACCCCCATTCTCTATGGCGACGTGTTCCATCAGAACGAGGTCGAGCAGTCGACCTATAACTTTGAACACGCTTCCACCGAGATGCTGTTCAGGCACTTCAGCGACTATGAAGCCGAGGCCCAACGCCTAATCGGCGTGCCGCTGGCGCTGCCCGCCTATGAAGCCACGCTCAAGGCGGCACATACCTTTAATCTGCTCGACGCCCGGGGAGCGATCAGCGTGACCGAACGCGCCGCCTATATCGGCCGCATCCGCAACTTGTCCCGGTCCGTCGCGCAGGCCTATTACGATTCCCGCGAGAAACTAGGATTCCCCATGTTGGCAAACCGCTCGGCTCTGGAGGTCACGCAATGACCACTCAGCCGCAAACCCGCCCGCTACTGATCGAACTGTTTACTGAAGAGCTGCCGCCGAAGGCGCTGCAACGACTGGGGCAGGCGTTCGCAGAAGGCCTGCGTCAAACACTGGAACAGCACCATCTTCTGGCCGAGCGCTGCACCGTTCGGCCGCTCGCTACCCCTCGGCGCCTGGCCGCCCTGTTCGACGCCGTGCTGGGCCAAGCGCCCGAGCAGCACTACACCGAAAAACTCATGCCGGCCAAAGTGGGTCTGACCGACGATCGGCAGATGACCCCGGCCTTGCAGAAGAAGCTGCAAGCCAAGGGCCTGAGTCACTTGGGCGTCGACGACCTCATCATGGAGTCCGACGGCAAGCAAGACTACTTGTACGCACGTGGCGTCGCCGCCGGCGAAACGCTCCATGCCGGCCTTCAGAAAGCACTCGACCACGCCATTACACACCTGCCCATTCCCAAGGTCATGCGCTACCAGCTCGCCGACGGCGTCAGCAGCGTACGGTTCGTACGGCCCGCGCACCGGTTGATAGCGCTGTGGGGGAATGACGTGGTGCCGGTCGAGGCGCTGGGCCTGACGGCCGGCCGCAGTACAGAAGGCCACCGATTCATGTCGCAAGGCGAACTTGAAATCGACTCAGCCGAGAACTACGAAGGGCATCTGCTTGAGGCCGGCAGTGTGGTGGCAAGCTTCGAGGCTCGCCGCGCCGACATCCTGCGACAGCTTCAGCAGCAGTCCGCCACGCTGGGCGCGAGCATCGGCGATGACCCGGAAGTGGAGGCGCTGCTCGATGAGGTGACCGCGCTGGTCGAACACCCCACCGTCTATGTGGGCGAATTCGACGAAGCGTTCCTCAGCGTGCCGCCGGAATGCCTGATTCTTACGATGCGTCTGAACCAGAAGTACTTCCCCTTGTTCGAACCGGGCTCGGGGCGCCTTACGCACCGCTTCCTCATCGTGAGCAACATGCGCGTGGCCGACGCCACGAACATTGTCGAAGGCAATCAGCGCGTCGTGCGCCCTCGCCTGGCCGATGCGCAGTTCTTCTTTGAAACAGACCGGCGCATGCCGCTTGCCGACCGCGTGCTGCAGCTTTCTACCAGCGTGTATCACAACAAGTTGGGTTCGGTGCTGCAACGTGTCGAACGTATACGGAAGATCGCCCGGCATATTGCCAGCCAGTTGGGCGTTGACCCGAACCCGGCCTCTCGCGCCGCCCTGCTGGCGAAAGCCGACCTGAATTCGAACATGGTGGGCGAGTTCCCCGAACTGCAAGGCATCATGGGTGCCTATTACGCAGAGGGTGACGGCGAGCCGCCGGAAGTGGTTGAAGCCATTCGCAAGCAATACCGCATCCGTATTGACGCGCCGGTCACGCCGCCCACGCTCACCGCCGCGGTGCTGTTCATGGCCGAGCGTGTGGAAGTGCTGGTGGGCATATGGGGCATTGGCCTTGTGCCCACCGGCGAGCGCGACCCGTACGGTCTGCGCCGCGCGGCCCTGGGGCTCATCAGCGCGTACGAACAGTTGGCCGCCGGCGGCCAACTGGCCATCACCGACCACGAAACGCTACGGCTTGACGCCTTGCTCGCCTACACGGCCTCGACGTTTGAAGCCGGTACCCTGGCCGCCGACACACCCGCGCAGGTTTCCGCATTCGTCTACGAACGCTATCGCAACCAGTTAGGCAGCTACGACCGTAGCGTTGTCGAGGCCGTGTTGTCATTGGCCCCTCCGCTGCATCAGGTGTTGAGCCGAATCGACGCCTGCGCCGCGTTTGCCGAACGGCCCGAGGCCGCCAGCCTGGCGGCCGCCAACAAGCGCATTACCAACCTGCTCAAAAAGGCCGAAACCGATATCGGTGAGGTCGATCCGGCGCGCTACACCGAAGCGGCAGAGAAAGCACTGGCCGCGAAGATTGCCGAGTTGGCGCCCCGCGCACGGCAGCAGTTCGACGCGGGTGACTTCAGCGGCTCGCTCGCCACCCTTGCCGGCTCAAGAGCGGCCGTCGACGACTTCTTCAACGATGTGATGGTGATGGCCGACGACCCCGATGTCCGGCGCAACCGTCTCGCCTTGCTGAGTAAGCTGCATCGAAGCATGAACGAGGTGGCCGACATCTCAAGGCTTGCGCAGTGAAGCTGGCCATCCTCGATCGCGACGGCGTCATCAACGAAGACAGCGACGCCTTCATCAAAACGCCCGACGAATGGAAACCCGTCGAAGGCAGTCTCGACGCCATCGCCCGCCTGTCTCGGGCAGGATGGCGCGTAGTGGTCGCCACCAATCAGTCGGGTCTGGCGCGCGGGCTGTTCTCCATGGACACGCTCAACGCCATTCACACCCGCATGCGACGTGAACTCGCCCAGGCCGGTGGCCAGCTTGACGCCATTTTCGTCTGCCCGCATGGCCCCGAAGACGGCTGTCGATGCCGCAAGCCGGCTCCCGGGCTTTTCGATGACATCGCGCGCCGCTACGAGACATCGCTACGGGGCGTTCCCGCCGTCGGTGATTCGTTACGCGACCTTGAGGCCGCCACGGCCGTAGGTTGCTCGCCATGGCTCGTTCGAACAGGCAAGGGCCTTCGCACGCTGGAAGCGGGAGGGTTGCCGCCCGGCACCCAAGTTCGCGACAGCCTATCCGCCATCGTCGACGAATGGCTACTCGAGGATTGACCATGGCTTGGCTCCGTGCAGTGATCTACCAGACATTCCTGATCGTTACGGTCATTCCGTACGCGATCGCTTGCCTCATCTGGATGCCGCTTCCCCTACCGTTGCGCTACCGCCTGACGGTAGGCTGGCCGCGTTTGGCCGTCTGGGGTGCGAAAGTCATCCTCGGTTTGGGCTGGCAGACCAAAGGCTGGGAAAACTTGCCCGACACCCCGGCCATCGTGCTGTCGAAGCACCAATCGGCCTGGGAAACGATGTTCTTCGCCGGATATCTGCCTCGTGACGTGTGCTTCGTCTACAAGCGGGAACTGCACCGCATTCCCTTCTTCGGATGGGGGCTGGCCTTGCTGCGCATGATTCCCATCGATCGCGCAAGGGGGCGCGACGCCTTCGAACAGGTGATCCGCGAAGGCCGCGCCCGCCTGCAAGAAGGCCGCTGGCCCCTACTCTTTCCTGAGGGCACCCGCATGGCACCCGGCGTCACTGGCCGCTACAAGATGGGCGGTGCCTTGCTGGCCGAGGCGACCCGTGCCCCGGTGATTCCTGTTGCGCTCAACGCGGGCGAATTCTGGCCACGCAAAGCATTTCTGAAGAAGAAGGGCACTATTACGGTGTCGATCGGCCCGCCCATTCCGACCGAAGGGCTCACTGCAGCGGAAATCAACGCGAAAGTACAGGCATGGATCGAAGCCGAAATGCGTGTGCTGAATCCGGAGCGCTATGGCGGGGCCTGAGCAGCTCGCGTTATTCAATGAGCGCCCACACGAGGTGGCACAACCGCCGCGATCCCAGGCGCGCGTAGAAACCTTGGTGCCGGCCGAATCCGCCGTAACCATCACGCGCCCTGCCGCCTTGCCTGCAGGCTGCCGCTGGCAGGAAGTCGAAACGCCCCATCAAATCATCGGCTTCATGCTGCGCACGTCACGGCGCAAGACCATCGGCCTCACCATTACCGACGACGGGCTTATGGTAACTGCGCCACGCTGGGTTCCGAATCGACAAGTCGCCGAAGCAGTTCGAGCCAAGGCGTCGTGGATTCTACGCAAGCTGGTGGCCCTGCAGGAACGGCAACATCACCTGGCCACCGCAGATGCGCGGTGGCGTGACGGCGGGGCCTTCCCTTACCTGGGCGTTTATGTGACACTCGCCGTGCGCCCCGACGCGGGTTCGGCCCAATTCAGCGGCCAGCGGTTGCAGCCCGCGCACGGCGATACCCTGGTGCTGCCCCTGCAGGCCGACAGTTCGGCAGATCGCATTCGTGAGCGGGTGCACACGTGGCTCCAGCAACAGGCCCGCGAACTATTCGAGGCTCGCCTGAACCATTATTGCGAGCTCGCCGGGGTCACGCTTAGCGCGTGGCGGCTCGCCTCTCCGGCGGCCCGTTGGGGCTCTTGCAGCAGCGACGGCCGGATCATGCTGAATTGGCGACTGATACACTTCGCCCCGGATGTCGTGGATTACGTGGTGGCACACGAAGTGGCCCACCTGCGGCACATGAACCATGGGCCGGCTTTCTGGAAGGAAGTCGGGCGCCTGTTCCCTGATTTCAGCCAGGCGCGCCAGGCCCTGAAACCTCATCACCCCGGCAACCTGCCTCTGTTGTGACGGCGGCTGCCACGGTTACATAGGAGTATTCCATGCGTATCCTGCATACCATGCTGCGTGTCGGCGACCTCGAAAAATCGCTGGATTTCTACATCAACGTTCTGGGCATGCATCTTCTTCGCCGCAAGGACTACCCGGAAGGGAAGTTCACGCTCGCATTTGTGGGCTATCAAGAAGAGGATGAAGGTGCGGTGATCGAGCTCACCCATAACTGGGACACCTCGTCATATGATCTGGGCACGGGTTACGGCCATATCGCCCTGGAAGTCGAAGACGCCTACGAGGCGTGTGAGTCAATCAAGACTCGTGGCGGCAAGGTCACGCGTGAAGCGGGCCCCATGAAGCACGGCCAGACCGTTATCGCTTTCGTGGAAGACCCCGACGGCTACAAGATCGAACTGATCCAACGCAAATCACGCGTCGACTGACCCGCGCTCAACCCCGCAAGGCGGCGATCACCGCCGCCTCGGCCGATTCCAGTGCGGCCGCCTGGGCATCGGTGAGCCCGCCATGCACCCTCGCTTCGCGCCAGTCTTTGAGCCCGGCCTGTCTGATCTGTTCACGCAGGCCCTGCACATTCACCACGCATTCATACGCGCGCTCCAGCGCACCCAGATGATGCAGGCCATGGCTGGCCCACACAGTGCCCACCAGCCGCTCACGGGCGTCTGATGGGGCCATCAACAATTCGGCGCATGCCATGGTTACCGCGTCGTCAGGCGCCACCGCCCGCATGCCCGGCGGCAACAGCAGCCCTTTGAGCGCCACCCCGGCTGCTCTGAAACCTAAATTCTCGAGGATGCCTTCGAGCAGACGCTCAACCGTTTGGAAGGTGTCGGACGCGCACCACTGCACCAGGGGCAGATCGGCGTCATGCCTGCCGTCATCATGCCAACGCTTGAGTACCGCACACAACGACATCAACGCCGCCAGCGCTTGTAGCAAGCGCTCAAGGCGTGGCTCGGTGTGAGCCTGAACCGGCCTCACGCCCGGCTGGAGCAACTCGACCAGCAGGGCCAACGCGGCCGCATAACGATTAACGCGGCGATAGTACCCGGCTACAGGGCCGAGCAGCCGTGGCACATGCGTAAAGCGACCGTGGGTCCAGGCCGCCCCAAGTGCCCGGAAGAAGGCGCCCGAAGCCCGCAAGCCGTGTCTCCAGGCCAGCCGATCGAAAGCCTCGAGGCCGGCCTCGGTATCGGAAAGCTCCAAGGCGTCGAGAGCCTGAACAAGATACGGATGCACCCGCAAGATGCCCAGGGCAAGCACCCCCGTATTGCGGCCTTGCGACGCCAGGCTGTCCAGACCAAACAAGGCCGGCAGCAATTCGTGCAGACCGGCCTGCCATTCGGTGAGGGCGGGCGTCGGGCCCGCACTCCCCAGCACATCCATGCTGTCTCCCATCGAGCGACGGACATCTTCGAATATGGCGATGTCGTATGCCGCTGCGGCTAGCACGGGGCGGTACCCAAGACCTAGCCCGGCGCACAAGAAGCGGCGCCCGGCTTCCACTCGATACGCCGTAGCCGCCAGCCGGCCGAGGCGGCTGCGCGCGCCCAGCATTTCGCACCCTGAGCCATCGCCCTGCAGGCGCAATACGGCACTGGCCGCATGCGCCGCCAGCGATACAGACGCCGCCGAGAGGGCCGGCAAGGCAATGCCTTTAGCCACTGACTGGAATGCCAACAAGGCGGAGAGACCCTCGTCGATGTTTTCAGTGCCACCAAGAAGCGAACCCACCGGCACCTGAACATCATGGCCATCGAAGACGCCCCCGCGCCACTTTTCGGCGGCCGCGCCCCAGGCGGCCGCAGCGGGTGTATCGGCAAGCCCGGGCTCTACGCCCGCCGCCGGCTGATAGGCGACGCCGCCCGCCGAGGTATCTACCAGCGCGACGCACACGCCGCGTTCGCCTGCTTCGCCCAATACGCCGCGAGGGTCATGCAGACGAAACGGCAAGACAAGCAGGTCGGGGCGCGGCCCCGGCGCATGGCGTGCGCCATGCCAGTTGAGCCGCAACACCGCCTGCCCGCCTGCGTCGTGCACAACCACGCCGGTGGCTTGAATCGGAACGATGTCATTCTCAACGACGAATGAGGCGACCGCCGCGTGCGCGTCGCCCTGGGCCATCCGAGGCAGCCAGGCGGTGCCCTGCTCGGCGGTGCCGGCAAGACTCAGCAGGCGCGCCGGCCCAAAGGTAAAACGCGCCGCAAGCAGGTAAGCCGTGGATACTGACCGTAGCGCGACACGCCGCAACACTTCCGACTGCGCCCACGGGCCGAGCCCATGGCCGCCATGCTCGACCGGAACCGCCATGGCTTCAAAGCGATGCTCGCGCAGCAATTGCCACAACTGGCGCTCGGCCGGATTCTGGTCAACATTGCGGGCGTGTTCGAGGTGGCTGCACAGGGCGGCGACAGGCCCTTCGAGAAATGCTTTTTCGTGCACGGTGAGCACGGCGGGGCGTACGTAGGTGAGCGCGCTCCAGTCGGGGCTGCCCGACAGTAACTGCCCTTCCCACCACACGTCGCCTGCCGACAAAACTTGACGCTGAAACGCCGTGAACGGCGAGACGCTGTTGCGCACCCGCCGGTACAGGGGCTCCGTTAGCCACCGACGACGCCATGCGTTCCCGTTCATGCCCCTTCAACCTCTCAAAATTCAGGTGTGACGCCGGAAAAAAGCCGGCACTGTCGGTATTATGGCGTATGCTCAATACGCTCTGGCTCGCCTTCTTTGTCGTCTCGATGCTCGCCGCGCTCTTCCAGTGGCTGGTGTTGCACGATCCCGACGTTTTCTCGCGCATTGTGGCGGCCTTGTTCGACATGGCGGGCCTGTCGGTCGAGATCATGCTGCTGCTGTTTGGCACCCTCACACTGTGGCTCGGTTTTTTGCGCATTGCAGAGGCAGCAGGGTTGGTGCAGGGCCTGGCACGTCTGCTAGCACCTTTATTTCACCGCTTGATGCCCGATGTGCCCCCCGGGCATCCCGCGTTGGGGCTCATCACGATGAACTTCGCGGCGAACGGGCTGGGGCTCGACAACGCCGCAACGCCCATCGGGCTGCGGGCCATGCACGCGCTGCAAACCCTGAATCCAGACCCCAAAACGGCCACGAACGCCCAGATTCTCTTCCTGGTCTTGAATGCCTCGTCGCTGACCCTGTTACCCGTCACGATCTTCATGTACCGGGCACAACAAGGGGCTGCTGAGCCGGCCCTCGTCTTTCTGCCCATCCTTCTGGCCACTAGCGCCTCGACACTCGCTGCATTGCTGTCGGTCGCTTTCATGCAGCGCTTGCGCCTACACGACCCCGTCGTTCTGCTTTGGCTGGCCGGTACCGCACTCGCCATCGGAGGCACAATGGCGTTGCTTGCCGGCATGGGTGCGGCCGCCATCAGCGCAACGTCTGCCTTGCTGGGCAACCTGGTGCTTGCGAGCATCATCGTGCTGTTTCTGGTGTGCGGCGCCATCAAGAAGGTGCCGGTATATGAAGCGTTCGTCGAAGGTGCCAAAGACGGCTTCGATGTATCGAAGAGCCTGCTGCCCTACCTGGTAGCGATGCTTTGTGCCGTGGGCATGCTGCGCGCTTCGGGCGTGCTCGATATGCTGCTCATGGGCATACGCGAAGCCACCCTGTGGGCCGGCCTCGACGCCCGATTTGTCGACGCGTTACCCACTGCGATGGTCAAACCGTTCTCGGGCAGTGCCGCGCGAGCGATGCTCATCGAGACCATGCAGCACTTTGGCGTCGATAGCTTTCCTGCGCTGCTGGCGGCGACCATGCAAGGCAGTACGGAAACCACCTTCTACGTCGTGGCCGTGTATTTCGGCGCGGTAGGCATCCAGCGCGTGCGCCACACCATCGGCTGCGCGCTACTGGCCGACCTGGCAGGCGTTCTGGCTGCGATTGCCGTGTGCTACTGGTTCTTTACTTAGGCAGCCGGCCTGCTGCGACAAGCTGGTCTGACATGGCCATGAACTGCTTCGGGCTGACCGTTTCTGCGCGGTCGGTGGGCGCCACGCCGAGCGCTTCCCAAGGTATGTCATCGGCCCAGTCGGCCAGCACGCGCCGAAGCATTTTGCGTCGTTGAGAAAACGCGCGGGTGACCAGGCTCGCAAAGGCCTGCTCGCTGGCCGGCCGATCGCGGTCGGATGCGAGGGGCACCATGCGCACTACCGCCGAAACAACCTTGGGGGGCGGATCGAATGCGTCGGGTGCCACATCGAAAAGCTTTTCGATGGAATACCGAGCCTGCAGCATCACGGTGAGCCGGCCATAATCGCTGCTACCGGGCTCGGCCACCATGCGGTCGATGACTTCGCGCTGCAACATGAAATGCTGGTCGCGCACGACATCGGCATGGTCGACCAGATGAAACAAGAGTGGGCTTGAGATGTTGTAGGGCAGGTTGCCCACAATGCGCAATGGCGCGCCCATGGCACTGTAGTCGACGCTCAGGGCATCGGCTTCCACAACATTAAGGCGCTCCGCCGGCCACGCGGCGCGAAGGCCTCGGGCAAGGTCTCGATCAAGCTCGACCACGGTGAGCTTGGCCACTGCCGCCAGTAGCGGCGAAGTGAGTGCCGACAGGCCGGGCCCGATTTCGACCATATTGTCGTCGGGCTCGGGCCGTATGGCGCGTACGATCTGATCGATGACCGCTTCATCGACCAGAAAGTGTTGCCCAAAACGTTTGCGTGCCTGATGGGCCATGCTTAGCGGGGCCCGACGGTGGTGCGATTCGAGCTGGGGTCAAGCCGGTTCTCGATGTAGGCTTGCCCGTATAGCTGGTTGATCCATTGCTCCACAGCCGGCTCGATGCGGCGCTGGAACAGTATCTGGCGAGCCTGCATGCGTTGAAACTCTGCACCCATGTCTTCATTACGCCGTTCGAGCACCTCAATGATGTGCCAGCCGAAGGGCGATTTGATGGGCTCACTGATCTGGCCCGGCTGCAAGGCGTTCATGGCGCTTTCAAACGCGGGTACCGTTTCGCCGGGCGATAACCACCCCAGATCGCCGCCTTGCGGCGCCGTGCCATCGTCGGAATGGCGCCGCGCAAGATCTTCGAACGACTCGCCGCCACTCACGATACGTTCACGCAGCTGGCGCAGGCGCTGCTCGGCTTGCTCATCGTTGGTGATCTGATTGGTGCGCACAAGAATGTGCCGCGCATGCGTTTGCGTCACGATCATGGGGCCTTGCTGAACCGGCGGCTGATTCGTGGGTGCAATCGAGACATCGGGTTGAGCCGGCTGCTGAGTGGCACGCGGCTCCTCGCCCCAGGTGAGCACCTTGAGAATATGAAAGCCCTGGCCGCTACGGATGACACCCGATACCTGCCCCGCTTTAAGCCCACGCGTGGCCTCAAGAAACAGATCGGGCCAGCCTTCGACGGGCCGCACACCCAGTACGCCGCCCTCAAGCGCTTGCGGGCCATCAGAAGACGACGCCGCCAGACCGGCGAAGTCTGCACCGCCCCGAACTTTGGCCAACAGTGCTTCTGCACGCTGCTGCAGCTCATTCACTGTGCCCGATGATGCAGTTTCAGGTACAGCCACGAGGATCTGAGCCAGACCCAGCACGCGCGGCGCGACCTGCTGTTGTGGTGCCGGCGCCGGAGCGGGTGCAGCGGCGCGTGCCGGCGCGGGTGCGGCGGGTAAATCGCGACCCTGGTTCCGCAAGAAGGCGTCGACCTCGGCATCGCTGATGTTGACCGTGGAATCAACCACGCGCTGACGCAAAAGATCGAACCTCAACTCGGTGCGCAGATCGTCGAGATAGTCGTTCCATGTGGCGCCGGATTGCTCGATAGTGCGTCGCAACTGTTCGACCGAGACGCGATTGCGCTGAGCGATGTTTTCCACCGCCCGCTCAAGCTGACCATCGTTCACTTGGATACCGACTCGCTCGGCTTCCTGGCGCTGCAGTTCTTGAACGATCATGCGCTGCAAGACCTGGCGCTGCAGAATGCTGCGCTCGGGAACGGGAATATTCTGCGCTTTCAAGCTGCGCTGCGCTGCAGCCGTTTCGTCGTTGACCTGCTTCAGCGTAATGACTTGCCGGTTCACCACCGCGGCGATACCGTCGACGAATTGCTGCGACGACTGACTGACAGCCTTCTGACGGGCCCCGGAATCGGGCGTGGCGGCCAGACTGACTGATACGACGCTGGCGCCCAGCAACGGGATCAGCATGGCGGCCAAGCGGCGCCGGGCATGCACACTGCGCATCATTGATACCTCTCGAAGACGGTTTTTTCTGATATAGGTGGAGTGATCGTCTGGTATCCGGCGATCCGTTCGCTGATCATGCCCATGGGATCGGAACCAATGCCCCCCAGGCCGGCGAGTTCAAGCTGAAAGAACAAGGCCGTATTGGCTTCGTCGCGCGCCACGGCATAACGTTGCAACACAACCCGTGCCGACCAGCAGCAATCGCCCTTGTACTCGACGCCCAAGATCGACTGCGTGGATCGGCTTTCCTTGAGGGAGTAATCATAACGCCCGAGGGCATACCAGTTCTTGGTGAGCGGCCACTGCCCGGCCACGGTGGCCTGCTCGCGGCCGTGGTCGTCGTACGGGTTGAGCCGCAGCGACGGATCATACACCTGGCGAGGATCGCGCTGGTAGCGGTACCAGGCCGACAAACTGGCCAGACGCTTTGGTTCCCAACGCACACCGGCGGTCATGCGGTTGCGATCCCGCGAGTCGGGGTTGAACTGAGCATCGAGCCGCACACTGAATTTATCGGTTAACGCCGCACTGGCGCCCAACAGGTAGTCGGATTTCGAGCGTGTGCGCGCCTGTTCGCCCTGCCATAACGTGACACGCTGGTCGCGGAAATAAATGCGCTGCGCAATCGACAAGGACAGCCGCTCGAACCCGGAATCGGCGTCGAGCCAGCGCGAGGTGAGACCTATTGTGAGTTGGTTGGCATCGGCGATGCGATCCCAGCCACCGCTGAACACGTTCTCGCCGAACGCCTGAGCGAAGCTGAAGTCGGCGTACGCGGTATCGAAAACGGGTATATCGCTTTGATCGCGATACGGCACATACAGGTAGTACAAGCGCGGTTCCAGCGTTTGAATGGCAGCATTACCGAACAAGGAGGCATCGCGTTCGAACGTCATGCCGGAATCGATCGACATGATGGGCAGCGCCCGTGACTGGGTGTGGTTCCGGCCGCGATACTGCACCAGCTCATCGGCGAACCAGTCGACGCTGTACTGGCTCAAATGCATGCCGACTTTGGGCGTGATGTACCAGCCCGCGCGCACGATGGGGTAGGCCACGCTCGTGTACGACGTAAACCGATTGCCATTGGGTGCGATACGGTGGTCTCGGTAGTAGTCGAACTCAGAAAGCGTTCCCGAGTAAAACGGCATCGAGAACCGCGTGGCATAGTTTTCCGAGACCACGTCGAAACCGCCCCAGTCGTAACGTGCCGCCCGAACATACAGTTCCGGCAGCTTGTCGTACTGCGGCACCAAATAGTTCGCGGTGCGGTCTTGCAGGGTCTGGTACTTGTGTACTGACAACGTGCCGCCGATGTAGGGGGAATCCCACCACGACAGTGCGGCGGTGCTGGGCAACCAGGTGTTGGTGGCTTCGTTCAGGCCCAGCGACGAGAAGTCGCGGAAATAGTCGTCGTCTGACACACGGCGGATGTCGAAGCTCGCGTGCAAGCCGCCGCCCAGCGCCTGATTATGCCGCCAGCCGTAATACCAGCGGTCACGGCTTGCCTGGCGATCATCGTGCAGATAGGTGCCCTGCATTTCGCCGGCGTAGGTTTCGCTCAGGTAGCGGAACTCCGCACCCATCTGAGCGCCACGCTTGGCCAGCACGCGCGGCGTGAGCGTGAGGTCGTAATTGGGCGCCAGATTGAAGTAATAAGGCACCGAGAATTCCACACCCCCGGCCGTTGACGTGCCGTACGTCGGCAACAGAAAGCCCGACTTACGCTCGCGGCGAATCGGGAAGCTCAGATACGGCGAATACAGAATCGGCACATCTTTGAAATAGAGCGTACCGTGGCGGGCGATGCCCTCGTTATCTTCAAAATGCAGATCAACCTGCTGCGACTTGATGTACCACGCCGGATCGGGGCAGGGGCAGCCGGTGTACGTAACATCGTTCAGCCGCATGTGATCGTTGCTGAAGATATCGGCGCGTTCGGCGCTGCCCGCACCGCCTGTGGCGCCCAGCCAAAACTGGGGTTCAGTGACCTCGCCCGTTTCGGCATCGACGTTGTAATCGAAGGCCGGTGCCTGCACGATGTTGGTATCGCGCATGATCAGGCCGTTGCCCCGCACGCGCAATTGACCCGTGGAGCGCAAGTAATCGATGCGATCGCCCTTCACCACCGAATCGATGCGACGCACTTCCGCGTTACCTTCGAGCACGACCCGGCCGTCTTCGTCGGAATGAATGTCGTCGGCAATGAGAAAAGCCGACATCTGGTCTTCTTCGAGGATGTGAGTACGCAGTTGCGATGAGATCTGGAGATCGCCGGCCGCCTGCACGTTGAGCGCCTCAACCTGCGGCGGGGCTGCCATGACGGCCTGCCCGCAGCCATAAGCAAAAAGTAAAGTCCACCAGACCGAACGCACGAGTGTTTCGCCCCTCAAAAACAAAACCGATTATATTTTGGCCCAGCCGCCGGTACTCAGGGAAACACACTTCTCCGAGAAAGGCGACCCGGTATTATAGTGAGAGAATGTCGCAAACCATGGATTCCCGCCCTATCTCCAACGCCGATTCGCGTCTGTCAGCCTTGCACGCCTGGCTCGCCACGCTATCGCCCGAACTCGGTATCGCACCGCACACGCTGCGCCCCGCCTCGAGCGACGCCAGTTTTCGGCGCTACTTTCGGCTCGATGTGCGCGACGGCACGGCCATTATCATGGACGCGCCGCCGCAGCATGAAGATTGCCGGCCCTTCGTGCACATTGCCGAGCGCTTGCAACAAGCCGGTTTACGCGTACCACGCATACTGGCTCAAGACCTCGATCAAGGCTTTTTACTGCTTTCCGACCTTGGCACCCATACCTACTTTCAAGCATTGCAAGAAGGGTTGAACGCCCAGGCCACGCACGCACTATACCGCCCTGCCCTGCATGCATTGGTTCGCATGCAGCAAGCGCCCTATGAAGGCCTGCCCGTTTACGACGCCACAAGGCTTCTTGAAGAGCTGGGCGTCTTCCAGGAATGGTACGTGCAAAAGCACTGTGGTTCGACGCTGTCGGCGAGTGAGGGCGACGCCCTGAACGTGCTTTTCGCTCAACTGGTTGCCGACAACGCATCGCAGCCCAACGTGCTCGTGCATCGCGACTTTCATTCGCCCAACCTCATGCTGCCGGAAACCGAGGGCGGCGAGCCGGGCATCATCGATTTCCAAGACGCGGTGGCAGGGCCTATAACCTACGACATTGCATCATTGGTCACCGACGCTCGCTACACCTGGGAAGAACCGGAGCAGCTCGATTGGGCCATCCGGTACTGGGAAGCCGCTCGTGCGGCAGGTTTGCCGGTGGGCGACGATTTCGCCGAGTTCCACCGCGCTTATGAATGGATGAGCCTGCAGCGTAATCTTCGTATTCTGGGCGTCTTCGCGAGGCTTTCGCTGCGTGATAGCAAGCATCACTACATTGACCATCTGCCACGGGTACACGAATACATTCGTCAGGTGGCCAGCCGCTACGGCGCGTTGCGGCCATTGCTTCGGGTGATCGATCGGCTGCAAGGGGTAGAGCCCACTAACCCGTTCGGCCTGCGATGAAGGCCATGATTCTCGCCGCCGGCCGCGGCGAACGCATGCGCCCGCTCACCGACCATACGCCCAAGCCGCTGCTCGAAGCCGGCGGCAAACCGCTGATCGTCTGGCAGATTGAACGGCTGGTAGCGGCGGGCATAAGTGAAATCGTCGTGAACTGCGCTTGGCTCGCACATCAGCTGCAAGCCGCGCTGGGCGACGGCCGGCGTTTCAATGCGCGCCTGCACTGGTCAGTCGAGGCTAAGGCGCTGGAAACGGCCGGCGGCATTGCGCGGGCGCTGCCGCTGCTCGGCTCGGAACCCTTCCTGGTCGTGAATGGCGATATTTGGTGCGACTGGGATTTCGGTCGCGCCGCATCATGCGCCCAACACATGAAGCAAGGTGGCGCGCTAGCCTGGCTGCTGATGGTCGATAACCCCGCCCATCACCCTGAGGGTGATTTCGAACTGAACGATTCCGGCCAACTGGGCCAGCGCATGAACAATGGCCGATCATTCACCTTTTCGGGCATAGGCGTCTACGACCCGCAATTGTTTGCAGCGTTGGATCCAGCACAGCGCGCGCCGCTCGCTCCGTTACTACGCGGCGCCATGGCGCGACGACAAGTTATTGGCGAGCACTACAAGGGCATGTGGATGGACATTGGCACGCCCGAGCGCTTGCGCACGCTTGACGAGCATCTGAAGCAGTAAGGCCCGGCACCCCGGGGAGGTTTCCTCGAGAATAGGCCCTTGTTAAACTGCCGGGGTCAATTATGCAACAAAGGAATAAAGGTATCCCATGTTCGGATCGTCCAAGCGACACGCATTCAGACCGACCGCCTATGGCCAATCGCGGCGCCGGGGCATCCCCCGCTGGCTGGTTCTGATGCTCACCGGCATCGTCCTGGGCGCGGGCGGTCTGCTTTTCCTGCAGAAAAGCTATGGGCCGACACGGCTCACCGTCGAGCAGTCAGAACAGCTCCATTACGACCTGAACAGCTCCAATATGGACAAGCAGCGGCTGCAAGTCCAATTGAATCAGCATGCGCAAGACCTGAAAGTGGCCAGAGGCCGTATCGAAACCCAAGAGACAGAGCTGCAGCGCCGCCAGGCCGAAATCGACCGCCTCAGTTCCGACCTCGCGCTCTTTACGGAAACGGCACCGGATGACCCACGCGGAACCTCGCCGGGCATACGGGCTGTGTCATTCAATTATGAAGACGGGCGGCTCGATTACCACATACTGGTCATGCAAGACGCCGACAAGGCGCAGCAATTTACCGGCGAAGTTAGCCTGACCGCGGCAGGTCGTTACAGCAACGGGCGCAACGGCAACGTTGAACTCGAACCGTTCCCTGTATCACTCGAACGCTATACGCACCTGCAAGGCACGCTCGAGGTGCCGGAAGGCTTCACTCCGCGCGAGGTCACCATACAGATCCGCGCCGATGGGAGCGACAAGGTCAGCGCCATGCGCGTGATTCGCGTGCCGCGTTAAGACACGTGCTGCAGAAAGTCGCGAAGGCGTTGTGTCGGTGGGTTGCTTAGCAGCTCTGCCGGCACGCCGTCTTCGGCGATCTTCCCGCCGTCCATGAAGAGCAGACGGCTGCCCACACGGCGCGCGAACTCCATTTCGTGAGTCACGACCACCATGGTCATGCCGCCCTCGGCCACGTCTTGCATGACCTTCAAAACCTCGAAGCGCAATTCGGGGTCGAGCGCAGACGTGGGTTCATCAAACAGCATGAGACGGGGCTTGATTGCAAGGGCGCGCGCAATGGCCACCCGCTGCTGCTGTCCACCGGAAAGCTGCCCAGGGAAGTGGCCCATACGCGATTCCAGCCCCACCTTGGCCATTAGTGCCTCGGCTTCCTCACGAGCCTGACGCCGGCTGACGCCACGCGTGTGCAGCGGGCCGAACATGACGTTTTCCAAAGCAGTAAGCTGAGGGAACAGGTTGAACTGCTGAAATACCATTCCCGCTTCACGGCGTAATTCGCGCACTTGCGCCGGGGTACCCCTTACGCTGAGGCCATTGACGATAATGTCGCCTTCCTGAATGGTTTCAAGCACATTGATGCATCGCAGGAAGGTGGACTTGCCTGACCCCGACGGGCCCACCACCACCACGACTTCCTGTGCATCGATACCCAGGCTGATGTCGTCGAGCACGGTGTTGTCACCAAAGCGCTTCACGACATTCTTGAACTCGACCATGCTCATACGATTTGAGTCCTGTGCTCAACAAACTTCAACGTGAGCGCAATAAAGCCTGTAAGGATCAGATAGATGACGGCGACCGCGCCCCAGATCTCGACGGAACGGAAGTTCGAAGCAATGATTTCCTGACCCTGACGGGTGAGCTCGGCCACGCCAATCACGATGAATAGCGATGAGTCTTTCAAGCTGATGATGCACTGGTTCCCCATGGCCGGAATCATGCGCCGCAGCGCAACGGGGCCAATGATGTAGGCCAGAATCTTCCAGAACGGCAAGCCCATGGCTTCGCCGGCTTCTTTCAGGCCTTTGGGAACTGACTGCAGCGCACCACGCACGATCTCGGCGATGTAGGCACCCGAGTTGATCATGAGCGTGAATATCGCA
>CAZPYF010000001.1:34047-39250 GCA_964590015.1 uncultured Burkholderiaceae bacterium | reverse complement strand
AAAGCAAAAGCGAACAAAGCATCATGCCCGGCCCCCTTGCTGACGCAGGCGGCGCAGGGCGCGCAGGAACTCCAGGCGCAGGCCGCGCTGTACGGCGGCGCATTCGGCGCGCAGCAGCGCCGCACGGGCGGCACGGTTGGGTTCAGCGGCCAGGCGGGGCGCGGTCTGGTCGATCATGCGCTCGACGGCGGCGCGCAGCGCAGTACCCAGGCCCAGGGCTTCGCGGCGTACGGCGGGAAGCGGGTGGCGCATGCCCCTGCGCAGGGCCATTTCCAGCTTGATCGTTTCGTTTTCATAGCGCAGCACCATGGTCTTGTACCGGGTGCGGCTGCCATCGGTGGGCGTTTCGGCCCCTGGTTGCGCATCGGGTTGCGCGGGTTGCCTGTCTGCAACCCCGTCCGTATACGGCCCGTTTCGGCCCGCTGTGGCGTTTTCAGGGTCAGAGGTAGGTGTGGATACCAATGGTATGTCTGCGCCGCGCTGTTGGGCGTGACGTTCGCTTACGTCGGGTCGGCCACCGGCAGTGGCATGCCAGCGGGCCAGGCTTGGCTCGATATCGACCAGCCCGTCGCGCATAACCAGGCGGCCAGCCTGGGCGGCGCGGGTGATCGTGGACTTGTTGACGCCGATCCGGCGCGCGAAGGCTGCTTTTGATTCCAGGGTCATGCGGCCACCCTTGCTGCGGCTGCCGCTGTCTCACCGCATATAACCCATAATCTCACGCCGTTTTCTTTTTTATGGCGCAATATAACTAATCTCACGCCTATAACGGGGGGTTGTGCGTCACGTAAGGGGTTTTTTCTTTCTTCAATATCTTTTCTCGCGTCATGTGTGGGCGCGAACCCCGTGACAGGCGTGAGATTAGTTATATTGCCGCCGTTTTGCAGTTCAGGCGTGAGAAGGCGGGGTGATAGGGGTGAGGTCACAGGGCGCTCCCCATCGCGTTGTTGAACGCGAAAAAACATTCTGTCAGCCAGCGGCCTCTTGTTTTGCTGCCGTCGCCTTCGCAGATGGTGCGGGCGCCCGCCGCAGCCGCTTCTGCTACCGCCTCGGCGCTCGGGATAACCATCTTGCGGTTTTTGTAAGAGGTGCTGTTCAGGCTCTCCAGCGTAGACACGGCCTTCCCGGCCTGCCAGCCTGGCAATCGCCCGACGTACCCAACAAACTGCGTTTCATCGCGTGGCCTGGCCACGCCGGAAAGAGACGCCCATTTTTTATACGCGGTATACAGCTGCCGACCTGTGCAGGGCACGAAGGGCAGCGGGCCGTCATCTTCATTCAGCTCGAGCTGCCCCGCCTGCCATTCCCGGACAAAGACCGCTTCCGAGGGCATAGACAGGTCGATCAGCTTTTGCTTGGACTCTGTCATGGGTGGGCGCTTCTTCGGGTGGAAGTCGCTGGTGTCTACCTGGTGCAGCAGGTAGTGATAAAAAGCGGCGATACCGCCGTTTTCCATTTCGATGTGCACCTTGTCATAGACTGATTCAGGCTGTGGCGGCGGCGTGTAGATCACCAGGTGGCGCCGGTCGTCGTTGTCCAGGGGCAGCGGCTGGTTCTCGTTTGAGAGGTACACCACGTTGACCTGATTTTTCTGCCGGTACGCGGCGATGTTTTTTGGGTTGACCCGTATCCATTCGCCTGTGACCAGCTCTTTCAGCTCATTTTTGATGTGCCACATCTCGGCCCGCGTGACGACCTCTTCGGCCAGGATGAAGAGCTTGGAGTCGGCCCAATCGCTGTTGAACCGATCCTCCAGGCCGCGCTGGTTCAGCACCGTCGAGTAATCGCCATAGATCTTTGCCAGCGCCTGGAACACAGTTGATTTCCCGGTTCCTTGAGGGCCGTGCATGATGACGGCGCTGGCCATTTTTGCGCCTGGATGCTGTAGTGGGTACGCCATCCATTGCAGCATCCACCGGAACACTTCGTCGTGGTTTGCCTCTGCGCTGCAAAGCCAGTGCAGCAGATCCAACAGGTGGCTGCATGAGTGTTCAGCGCTGGGCTCTGTCGGCCACCCGCGCCAAGTGTTCAGCTCGACGCTGCTGTCGTTGCCCGACGGGTCGAAGCCGATCTGATCGATGTAATACGCGCCGCGCTCGACCCAGAGCGGGTGCCTCTTTATGTCGTCGCCGCGCACTCCGGCTGCCAGCAACGCGAGCATCTGCGTCTTGCGGGCGACCTTGTTCGTCCATAGGTCAAATACGTGATCGCCGGTGCCGTCATCAATGGGAACGAAACGCTCAACCAGTTCGTCCAGAGACATTACCGCCTCGGCGCGCGGCCTACCGTTTCCCCCTCCCCCCTGGGTGGGTTCCGCGCCCGCGCGGGGTGCGCCGCCACGGCGACCGCCGATATCCATGCCGCCCGGAGGGAACCCAGCGGCGGTGCAGGCTGCCTCGATCTGCACGCGCACCATCTGCAGCCCCCCAGAGGGGAAATGCAGGAGGTCGTTGAAGTCGGAATCTTTCTCTCCGCGCGGGCCTGCCGGAAAATCGGGCTTGACCCATGACCCTCTGACAGCCGTGGCGGCGTTCATCGCCGCTTCGACACCAGTGTTATACGGGTTGCCGTGGTTGTCTTTTGTCAGGTAGTCGTCATCGGCGCAGATAATAATGTGCGCCTTGGGGTAGGTTTTTCGTAGCGCCTGGGCGACGGGCATCAGGTTCCCCGCATCCCAGGCCACTACGGTGCACAGCCCTGTGGCCTCGTATACCGTGGCGCAGGTCGCGTACCCCTCGCCGACGAGAATCACGAAGCCGGGCGTGCCGATCATGTGATAGTGGCCCTGCTTGGCAAATCCCTTGGGCCAGTACTCTTTCTCGAGCCGCCTGCCCCGGTCGGCACCGCGTACGATCTGCAGCCCCCAGATTTTCCCGGTGTCGTCGCTGACCGGGATGGCGATGGTGCCGTTGCCTGATGGCGAGTATCGAATGCCGTACGCGCCCACGCCCTTGCGCTGCAAGTATGCCGAGGGGTTCTCGCTGGTGGTGGTGTAACGCGACCAGGCAGCAGCGGCGCGTTGGGCGGCGCGCTCTTGATCGGCGGCGCGGATGGCGCGGGCGCGCTTGACGTTTTCCGCGTGTCGGGCGCGCATCGCAGCGGCCTGTTCCGCGCTCATGCGAACGCCGGATCGACTCAGGCTGATTTTCTGTTTGCCTGAGTCCGTGCCGCGAAAAACCCCGTAGCTGCCTACGATGTAGCACTCTTTGTGAACGCTGCCGTCTGGCTGCCTTTCGTCCAGCCATAGCTCGTTCAGCCAGTACCACCCGCGCTTTTCCAGATCGCCGTTCATCTCGCGGCAGCGGATGGGATTGGCCGTTCCTACGTCGAATCGCTCTGTGTCGATGTCCAGGCCAGCTGCTCGCAGCTGCGAAAGCACGTCATCGTAGTTCTTCCAGTTCATGCGTCGGCCCCCAGGGGGTTGCCTATGCAACGAGAGCGCAGCCTAGCGATATTTCGCGGGTTCCGGCCCCCGCAGGGGGGGGATATCCCCAGGGACCCCGTCCTGGTGTCAGGGGTTTTGGGCTCGCAACCGAGTCGCAACCTCGCGCAACGAAGCGGCGGCGGGCGGCGCTCTATCTGGGGGAGTGGGGCTTTACGTGGCGGTGCCGAACGGAAAAAGAAAGCGGGGCAGTATGTCGGCGGGGTCATCTGACGTATCTCCCGTCCCTGCAGAACCCGCACTGGCCATTAACGATGCGAGCGAAGTGTTCGCCGCAGCTTTCGCACTCTCCAGGTTCGCCCTTGGGCATCGCCGCTGCGGCGGCGCGTACGCTGGCCAGAGCCCCGTCGCGCTCCTCCTGTTCTCGTTCCGCTGCTCGGTCGAGTATGTCAGCCATCAGATATCCCCCGGTCCGATCACCAACCGCCCGCAAGGTGTACGGCATGGGTCGCTTGGCGTTTGGCGCTTGGCCGGGGCTTTCTGGGCCTGACGCTGCGCGGCTTGCTTGCTCTGGCTGGGCCGGGCAGGTGTTATTGATTTTTGTGTGGCGCTCATATTCCTTTACTCCGAATGGCCTGCAGCAGCTCGGCGGCGGTTTTCATCAGAAGCAGCAGCAGGGGCTCAAGCTGCCGCCGTTCGTCGAGGCAAAAATGCCCGTCCTTGGCGGCGGTTGATCCGGCGTCGAGCGTCCTGGACGCTGACTGAACAAGCTCGAAGAACGCGATCAGCGCTTTCTTGGGGTCTACCGCTTCCAGCTCGATATCCATAGGAACCTGCCCGACGATCTGCGCCAGCGAAAAAATCGCGCGGCGCGCCTGGGCAAGGGTGATTATTTCGATGATCGTGCTGAACGACGGGGCCGGTGCTTCATGGTCGGGGTTGAGCCCGTTCGCCAGGGTGT
Organism: uncultured Burkholderiaceae bacterium; assembly: GCA_964590015.1. Lineage (GTDB taxonomy): Bacteria > Pseudomonadota > Gammaproteobacteria > Burkholderiales > Burkholderiaceae_B > Yanghanlia. Next base: position 34,907 of record CAZPYF010000001.1, on the reverse strand, counting down.
TTCCATTCACGCCCATCGCAGCCGCGATGGCTCGGATGCCGCCTGGATATTCTTTCGCGTCCGCCTGTAAGGCCAGGAACAGGGCGCGGTGAGTTTGCTTTGTTGGTCTGCGCATGGGCGAACGCCTAAGAAGGTACGCCTACAGGTGCGGCTCGTCAGAGCGCACAATAGGTTGCGTGGGGCTTGTAGCCGGGTTGAAAAGATCGGGACGAGCCACACGCAGAAACATCATCCGCGCTCGCGGGATGCCGGTGTACCGCCAGTTACTGACGGACGCGCCCGCAACCTCCATCAAGGCGGCGGTGGCCATGGTTCCGCCCAAGCTGTCGATCAACGACGAGTCTGGGTGCAAGGGTTTTTTATGCTCTCGCCGTGGCCTGGCCTTCGGCATCCGGTCGGGATCGAAGTGTGGTTTCGTATTCATGGTGGCTATTAAGCCATAGCTAACACTGTTTGTAAAGCCACACCTAACTATTTATTTGTTAGCCTTGCCTAAATATGACAACACTAGCCGAGAGACTTGAGGTTCTGTTCAGGGAAAAGCCTGATGCCAAGCCCGCCGATCTGGCGCGGGCCTGCAGGATTAAGCCACCGTCTGTAAGTGGGTGGATGTCCGGGAAAACAAAGCAGCTGGAGGCGACAAACGCTATCCGGGCTGCTGCTTTCTTTGGTGTGCATACATGGTGGTTGGCCACCGGGGAAGGTCCGATGTGGGTCAAAGAGGGCCAGCGCGACCCTCAGCAGCCCGATGTGGTGGCGAACCCTGCCTGGCCGTTCACTGCGCCCTTCCCTGAGTACAGCCAGCTGTCTGCTGGAGACAAGCGCGCCCTGGATCGCGTGGTATCAGGGTTTATTCAAGG
>CAZPYF010000001.1:27620-33947 GCA_964590015.1 uncultured Burkholderiaceae bacterium | reverse complement strand
TGTCTGCTGGAGACAAGCGCGCCCTGGATCGCGTGGTATCAGGGTTTATTCAAGGGGCGTCCGAGCGCGGCACGGCTTAGTTCTGATTGCTGCATTACCACTTGGGGCCGCGATAAGAGTAAGTGCGGAAGACCGGCTGGGCTGGCGTTTCCTTACCAAACTTGCTGGCGAGATAGGCCCGCATGGCGGCGACTAAGGGCGTGTCTCCCGGAAACCCATCGTCGTCGCAGGCACGAATAAACGCTTCCCAGTGACCAGGGCTGGTTGGCGAATCATGGGGAAACCAATAAACGCTTATCAGGCCGCGTTCGATAATCGGGCCACCATCGTGCCATGCCGAGGAAGGTTCAAACGAAAACTCACTCTGCCCATCATCGTCGATGACGCACTGGTTTTGAAAGATCCCGATGCTCTCGGGGTTGTGGCCCTCAGCAAAGGCGACCCAACAATCCAGCAGCGGGCCAGATAGTTCTTTAATATTCGCCATTACTGCTGGCTTCCGTTTATATCGAAATGCCCCTCGCTCCAGCTGGTACCAAACTCGTCGGCCAATATCCTCTTTCCATACAGGTCCTTTTCTCCGGTGTCGGCCATGCAGCACGGGAAATGCAGCCTAGCCAGTTTCGCCTGTGTTTCGTCAATTTGGACCTGGTCAATGTATGCGTCCCCTTTTGGGCCGCCCCAATATGGCTCTGTTCTGTGTAGGGGGCTGTTCTTTTTAAGCCCGACAACTGTTATTTTTTCCATTGCTTCCCTCTGTGCTTACTGGACAGGTTTCGCCCGACGCACGCGGCGGCGGTCGTACGTTTGTCGCACCATCCGATCTGATGTGTGCATTGTGGCATCGATCACGTCGGCATCCCCGCGATCCATCTTGTCGCTGACGCCCTTCGGGCGGCAGTCTTGCAGGCTGAATGGTTGAAAAGGAATGCCCGCCGCCTTTGCCTGATCGACACACTCATTCATTAGCCTGGCAATAGTGATTTTCCACCCTCCCTTCGTGTAGCGCTGGCCGCGCAAATTTCCGAAAACATAAAGCTCCCCTGCTGTTTTGTGGCGCTCAATGGCCAGCGCCTCGTCTATCGTGGATCGCAGCTCCGCGCTCCACTCGATAATGCCGACCCTGGCGGCGGCGCCACGGCGGCGCTTTGCTGCGTGCCACTCTATCCCCTCTTCCGTGATTTGCTCTCTCGTTAGCGCACGAACCTCTACCGACCGGCGCAGGCAAAGCCAGGCGGTTTTCAGGGCCAGCGCCGCGATATGCTGCGGCCCGCCCATTTTCCTGCCGACATCTACAGCCAGGGCGATCTCGGCGTCGGTAACCAGGCGCTCGTACGCTGTCGTTTCGTTCCTCTCGACCCCGTCAAATGGGTTTGAGACAATCATTCCCATTCGGACGCCGCGCTCAAGGATGCGCCGCATGAGCGATATTTCTTTGTTCCCCTTTGCGGGGCGGCTGGCCAGAACGCATGCGTCGAGGTAGTCATAAGCATCTTTCTTTATGAGGTCTGCGACGGCCATGTGGCCAAACGCCTGCCGCAGTCGCTTTATTTCTCTCTTGTTCTCGGCCATCGTCGAGTCAGCGCGGCGCTCCAAGCTGGTGGTTGGCAGGTTTTCCTGCCACAGAAGCCATGAGTCGATCAGCGCATCGACAGAGCCTTCCGCTGGGCGGCCCATAGAGATTTCGCCTGCGCGTTTAATTGCCTCTGCGCGCAGCTCGGACATTCGCGCGCGATCTGTGATCGGGCAGCTAAGTCGAAATGCCCATTTTCCGGTTGGGAGCTTGTAGCCGATGGAGTATGTCTGCGTTCCCCGGCGCTCATAGACCCGATACGGCAGACCGTCACGGCGGCTTCGCGGCCTGTTCATGCGGCGAAAAAGTCAAGTCGTGGTGCCGAGCGGCGGCGGGACGATTCAATGGATGATTGGCCCGACATTCTCGCCTCGAAGTAAGCCAACGAAACCCGAGGGATCTCGCCACGGCGCGCGGGCGGCTCATAGACCCAATGGCGGCTTTCCAGCCATGTGGCCATGCGGGCAGGCTGTTTGGTGCCGGTCAGCGACTCAAGTTGCTGGCGCGTCATCAGTAAGTTTGTGCTGCTGCTCATGGCTGCCTCGTGTGGTAATGGTTGAATTGATGGCGGCGGTCAGGCTGTCGGTAGCGAACTCGAGCTGGCAAAGCGCCAGCGCAAGCGGGGCTGGATCTAGGTCGTCGAGCTCGCCGCCGCAGTGCGCGATCAGGGCATCAAATGCTGCGATGCATGTTCTGCCTGCGTCGGCCTGCCGGGCTGCAGCGTTGATTAGGGTATGACGGGCGTCATGCCCCCATAAAAGGGACTCGATAATTTCCGGGGTCGCGGCATCGGCGAGGGAGCTGGTTTGATCCCACAGGGCTTTCCGTAGGATGGCGTAATCATCGTTCATGGTTTTCCTTCGCGGTGTCGTCGTTTGCGGCACGCATTTGATAGTCGGTGGTGATGTTGCGCGGCGCTGTCGTGGTCATGGCAATGGCCGAGTTTTTCAGGGCCAAGGCCACCGCAGGGGAGGCCATTGCTTTATCTAGCGTGATAAGGCAACCAGATTGGCGTAGGGCGGCTTCCAGCTGCTCTCGAGTAGGCTCAATGCGGGCGCGTGTCTTCATGGCCGTGACTCACCGGCCCGGCGCCAGCATGCGCGCCAAGTCATTCTTAAAGCGCGGTCGTGCCAAAGATGTCGCGCCACACGGATGCGCCAAATCAGCGTGCTCATGTCGCGCTCCAGGCCGTCAGCATCGCAACGATGGCGTCACATGGGTTGCTGGCAATCACAGTTACGTCCAGTCCTTGCCCTCGGACTCGATACAGGCGTCCTGGAATAATCGGTGTGGCGCACATGGTGCCTCCTGTTTATTGGCGGCGCGCGCGGCGCGCTCGCCTGTTGCATGACACAAAAGACCTGACCCATCACACCTTTGCGAGGCGGCCACCGAGGTTCGTGTACGCGTGCGACGCGGCGTTGCTGACGCTGAGGTAGAAGAGACCTGCGTACGCGCCGTTGCCGTAGTTGCCACCGTGGTAGGCGACGGCGTTGCTATATGCCCAGAAGTAGTCAGCAAAGCAGCCCTTGCCGTAGTCGTCGTGGGTTTTCTTCGGCAGAAAAAGGGCGCCCAGATCAAAGCCCTCGCCGCGCCTGCTCGAGCGGCGCCGGAACCATCCGCCGTCGGGTGCCTGGACTTCGGTGCAGCGGTATTCGCAGCTGCCGTCTTCATCCCACACCAGGTAGTTGCCTTCGTTGTCAGTGCGTAGGCCGTCCAGCATTTGCCAGACATTGCCCCACAGGCCGGTGATGCCGCGCCAGGACGCTTGAATAACGAGGGTGTCGTCAACGGCTTTCACGCCGCCGCCGTCCACATGGCCGCGCCCGAGCGATTGCTGGGCGTCTGCGTTTCCCGTTTCGATAAGGGCCAGCATCTGCACGGCGGCGAGCTGATAGGCGCTCCACAGCATCCAGCCATCGCCGCGCGCGCCTGCGCGTGCTTGCATCGTCGGGAAGTCGATGTTGGTCAGCGGCATGTTGCCAGGCTGACTGCCCAGCTTGTCCGGGCCGTCGGGGGTTCCTTGGTACGCGCCCAGCCAGAATCTATCCAGGTCTTGATCTTGGTGGCGAAATGCCGGGTGCAGCTTGAAACCGTCCTCTGGCCGAGGGCTGAACCAAATCGCCTTTTTGCCTGCGTTTTCGCCGTGCTGAATGGTTGCGGATCGGTAGTGGTAGGCCGGGATCTCGATCATGTGCTGCTCGTCAATGACGGCAGGCTTGATGCCCGCGTAGAGCGTGTCGAAAGTGCCTGGTTCAACTTCGATGTTGCTGCCGTCAGCGTCGATGCGCTGCCAGTCGCCCGGCTTTTTGCCGAGCACGATGCCGATTATCTTGTTCATGGATCTTTCCTGTTTTCAGTGTCGGGTTGAGTGGATATCCGCCCGGTAGCTGTCGCTGACGATTTCGTTAGCACAAGCTACACACCGATTATTAGCCATAACTAACGCCGTGGTCAATAGGAAAGGCTAATTAAGTGCGGCTAATATGCATATTTTGGAATAGTTCGCCGGTATGCCGCGTGTTTTGGTTGTATATTTGCGGCGTTTTGGAACACTAAACGGCTGGAAGCCCGCATAAACTCTAGATTAAGCCCTCGGCCTGTCACGCCGGGGGTCGCGGGTTCGAGTCCCGTCCGCTCCGCCAAAGAATACATTGCAAAGTCAAAGGGTTAGCGTAGAAATATCGCTGACCCTTTTTGCTTTTTTAGCCTTTCATATTCCAAATTTGGAATACTAGCGCCATAAATACGGCCTAGGTATCCGTCATCCCGGATGCGGCGCGGGATGCTCTGCGACAAGTATCAAATCGCCCAAGACGCGCTCCACTGTCGTTCTGGCATGGCAATGCTTCGCGTAGGCCAGGAAAGACATCACTCGCTCGCGCACCCGAGCCAAGCTGACCTTACCGTTCTGATAGTCCCGCTTGAGCTTCTTGAAGTCCCGCCGCGCGCGCTTGATGTTGCGCTTGCGGGGCAAAATGTGTGTCGGCCAGATCCGGTAGCCACAGAAATCCACGCCGCGTTGCCATGGATGCGCTGCCGTTTTGGGGTTGAGGGAAAGGCCCAGGCTGTTGACCACTTCGCCCAGCTCGCGCATGACGCGCTGCGCTGTCGCCTTGTTCGGCAGTATGACCACAAAATCGTCCATGTAGCGCACGTAATATTTCAGCCCCATATCATCCTTGGCTGCGTGGTCGAGCCGGTTAAGCATGATGTTGGCCTCGAGCTGACTGGTTTGCGCGCCTACCGGCAGGCCGACGCCATCTTCGTGCCCATAACCTCCAAGAATCTGCTCAATGAGCCAGATCACTTCCTTGTCTGAAATTACGCGGCGGATCTCGGTCATCAGAACATCATGTCTGATCGATGCGAAGTACCGGCTGATATCGGCCTGGAGCACATAGACGCCGTCGCCCCACTTCCTTCTCGCCACACGAATGAAGTGCTGGGTTCGCATGACCGCCCGTTGCGTCCCTTTGTTTTTCCGGCAGGCATATGAGTCGTGGATGAACTTGGTTTCAAATATCGGCTCAATGACCCGCGTGAGCGCATGGTGAAGCACGCGATCCTGAAATGGTGGCGCCTGAATGAGTCGCCGCTTTGGCTCCCTTACGAGAAACTCCCGCTGCGGGCCGGGCTCCCAGCTTTTCCAGATGAGGTGGTTTTGTAGGTTGACCAGATTCTCTTCCAGGTTCAGCGCGTACCGCATCCGGTCTATCCGGTATCGCTTCGCCTTGCTTGCGCCCTTGTAGGCCGCATACAGGTTTTCAAATGTGATTATTTGGCCCCATAGGCCGTTTGTTGTTTTTGGCATTGCCTTGTTATTGATTGGCGGATGCTGCCACGGTCGCCGGGGCTACTGGCCGCAGCATCCTGTTTATCTTCGACGGCATGGTCGGGACAATGGCCCCAAAGGATGCGCGCTGGACGCTGGCCGTATTGGCCAGGCGCCTTCTGGCGATAGTCGTTTGCGAGGCGGCCACCGATGTTCGTGTTCGCGTTCGACGCGGCGTTGTTGACGTTGAGGTTGAAGAGACCTGCGTTCGCGCCGTTGCCGTAGTTGCCACCGTAATAAGCCATTGCCCATATTCGTTACTTCTTAGTTGGGCGTTACAGCATGGCTCCCCCCCCTTCTTGTTGGGGCTGCGCCACGATGGTGAGGGCTTTTTTCTCTGGCGGCCTCCTCCTTTTCTCTCTCGTGCTTTATCCAGCCGCCGACCAGATTTCCGATCTCGTTAACGTGGCGCATCCAAATATCGAGGCGGCGGTCATTTATGTAGCCGTATCCATGCGCCTTGCGTATGTCTCTGCGGAAAAGCTCAATCTGAACGTCTAGATCGAACAGGGCCGCTGATTTTTGCCTGCGCTTCCAGGCCACAACCGACAGCCGCTGCATCTCGCGCATCGTTATACGCATCGCGGCGGAAAGAATGAACTTCTCCATTCGCGGGAACTGATGCAAAACGTTATGTGAATATGCGTCGAGCTCTGCAAGTTTCTCCGTAAGGACAAGGCTCGGCTCCCTCATGCTGTGGCCGCCGGGTCGCCCAGGAAGTCTTGCGGGCCAAGCAGGTCGACCCCGACCCCGTACATCCCCGGCATCCACCATGGCGCGCCGTCGGCCAGCAGGCGTTCCACAAACACAGCGGTGGCGGTGGCCTTGGTGAGCCCTGGAATTTCCATTCGGAACTGGCACAGTGCGTCGTGTATGAGCGATGCGCGCCATGATGCCGGGCGGCCATCGCTGCCCAGCG
>CAZPYF010000001.1:0-27520 GCA_964590015.1 uncultured Burkholderiaceae bacterium | reverse complement strand
GCGTCGTGTATGAGCGATGCGCGCCATGATGCCGGGCGGCCATCGCTGCCCAGCGGGCCGTCTGGCGTTCCAAGCCAAATGCGGGTGCCGGGAACTCGCACGGATGGCGAGCAGCCGTCCCAGGCGTACCGCTCACTGACGCGTATCCAGCCGCGATGAACGGAAATCCATTCATTCGCAAAGTCAATGTGCTCGCCCAGGCAATGGCTAACAACCGCTTCTGCCCTGGTCAAGCGATAGCGCCAGACTTTATTGCTCATTAGCGGGCCACCCGACCGTCACATCGTACTGATCAACCGTGGCTATGTCAGGCAGAGCCGATATTGCGTCATGGTGGGTTTTTTCTGCGGTGTAGCACCCTTGCACGAACTGCCCGATAGCGCCTGCGAGCGCCTTGATTTGCCCTACAGTGATGCGCGTCCAGCCGCTTTCTGCCTTGAAATCGACTTCGTCCGTGTCCTGCAGGCCTGCGAGCCCTGCATTTGCGACTACGCTTGTGATGCGGTTTTGATCGTCAATGGTCGTTCCGGCGCGCATCCCGCCTGGCAGCACCAAGCCCGACGTCATGACTACCCACCTGTGCGCAGTAGCAGCTGACATGAGCGCCTCCTTGGCTGCGGCAAGTTTTGCGGCTGCTGTTGCAAGGTGCTCGATCTCGCCCAGGTAGACAGCATCGCGCTGGCTGCACGCAGGGAACTCCTGCTCTGCGCCCCGCTCTGTCACCGCCACAAAAACGCCGCCGGGGCGATACTCCTCGGGTACGGCCCAGGCCCGCACCACGGCATCGGAGCGAACCTCGGGCAGCGGATGGCGCTTTTCTTCGCCTCCGACGGTAACCACGAGCTCTTGATTCTCGATTTTCATACTCTTATCTCCTAAAGCTGATGGCGGCGCGCTCGGCGCGCTCGCCTGTTACATGACACAAAAGACCTGACGCATCACACCTTTGCGAGGCGGCCACCGATGTACGGGTTCGCGTGCGACGCGGCGACGGCGACGAGGAGGTTGAAGAGACCTGCGTCCGCGCCGTTGCCGTAGTCGCCACCGCTGTAAGCGACGCAATTCGCGGCCTGGTAGAAATAATCGCCATAGCTGCCATTCCCTTGCGTGCCGTCCGTCGTGCTGGCTGCGAACACAAAGCCCAGGTCGAAGTCGGCGCCAGACTCTGTTGCCATCGTTACCGGCCAGCCACTGGCGGGGGCTGTCTTGGTGGTGGTGATATAGCTCTTGTTACCGTTCTTATCCCAGATCTTGTATCGGGAGCTTGCGTCGGTCTGGAGGCCGTCGACCATCTGCCAGATGTTGCCCCACAGGCCAACGATGCCGCGCCAGGACGCCTGCGCCACGGTAGCGTTATCGACAGCCATGACGCTGCCGCCGCTCACGTTGCCCTGGCCGATCAGGGTTTGACTGTCTGATCCACCCATCTCGATTAGGGCCAGCGTCTGGATGGCAGAAAGCTGGTAAATATCCCAGAGTTGGAAGCCGCTCACGCCGCTCACGTTGCGAGCTGTGGCTCGGGCCTGCATCGTAGGGAAGTCGATGCTCACCAGGGGTGATTTTCCGGTAGATGAGCCGAGTTTTGATCCGTCCGCCACGCCCTGGTATTGCCCCACCCAGAACTGATCGATAGGGCTGCCGGACAGCATGAACGCTGGGTGTACAGCGAAACCGTCGGCGGGCTGATCCGACACCAGCCAGTAGCGCTTGCCAGAGTGAGCGCCGGATGGCACAACGCCCTCTTTCACGTAGAAGCGAGGGATGCGAACCATGGCCTGGCCGTCGATTGCTTGCGGCGTAATCGCGGCGTAGACAGGGTGGTTATTGAATGTCGCTGGCGTGGTGGCGATGGACTCAAACTTTTCGTTAACCCGTTGCCATGCGCCAGCGCCGCCGCCCGTAGACGTCTGAACGATGCCCAGCATTTGGGCGAAGAGCTGCTTTGTGGTGACCACAACATCAGCCGACCACTCGGATTGTCCGAGCGTGTTGCCCTCTTGTCGCGCGCGAATTACGACCCTCGCCTCGCCAGCGGGGATGACCCCGGCAGGCGGCGTGTACGACGTCTTGGTGGCGGTAACCAGGCCAGAATCATGAAAAGGCAGATCCCAGGTTCCGTGCTCGAGCCTGAACTGGAACTGTGATCCCTTGTGCGTATCGGATTCGCCAGTGGTGGCGAAGGCGGACAGCTGGATGGTCGGCTGTTCGGGGATTTCGGTTTGCCCGTTTGTTGGGGAGATGATGGTGGGCGTGTTCACGTAGGCGAAGCTGGATTTTGCCGTAAAGCTGGTTACGACGGATCGCTCCGACACCAAGCCCGCCGCGTCTTCCACTTCTGCCGCTTGGTAAATCTGGGCGCCTGCCGCGATAACTCCCGCTGGCACCGAATACGTCATGGAGGGAATCCGGCCCGAGTCATGCAGCACGGTGTCGAAAGTCGCGCTCAGGCTCAGCAGCACGCGCGAATATGCAAAGGCATTGCCTGCTGGGCTGCTGTAACCGCTCACTGTGATCGTGGGTGTTTCGCCGACGTCGATAGCCTCGTCGGCTGGCTGCAGGATGCTGGGGCGCGCGGGCCGCATCAGTGGGTTGATATAGCCGCCCAGCTCGGTTCCCGCGCCCAGGCCGACGATGTGGCGAATGGCGACGTCTTCGCCGTCCACCTCGATCCGCAAGAAGCCATCGCCGCGCATGCTTGCAATGTATTCGTAGTCGGCCATGCCTGCCGGGACGCCAGACGTTCCACCTCCAGACCGGCGAACAGACCAATAGCACTCTGTCCAGGCTGTGGTGTGGCTGTCGCGGAAAAAGAGGCGAACGACGCCTGCGGACAGGGTGCGGCGGATCACGATGGCACGTGCGCCGCGATCATCGCCAAGGTTCAAAGCTTTTGACACCCACTGCGCGCCGACACGGGCGTCGACGCCGCCCTCTGGGCGGGCGGCAAAGGTCGACCCGGTCAGTACGGCACCGGCCCCCCAGGCGCGCGGCAGGTTGCTCGACAGTCGGAGGCGCTTATCGGAGTGTATGGCGGTCACTCGCACCAGCGCCGTTTCTTCGCCATCAAACAGCACGTAATCTTCACCAGCCTTGATTCCGGCAGTGCTCTCGATGTCGATAGAGTCGTCGCCCATTACCCCAGAGATAATGCCGACACCCTGGTGATTGCGCAGCTCGTAGCCCGTCGCAAACAGCTCAAACGCAATTCGACGGCCTCGGTATAGCCAATCCAGATTGACTGCGTTCTGAATTGATGTGGGCGATGCCAGGCCGCTAAGCGTGCCAGATATGCCGCCGATCTGTTCGACAATCGCGTTGATTACATCGGGCAGGCTTTCCTCCCCCGCGCGGGCGGCGGCGATTTCGTCCTCGACTGACTGCTGTCGCTGGTCGAGATTCTCGAAGTTCTCGTCAACTTCTTCGTAGCGCGGGTTCCAGAGTTCGGGAACAGCATCAACCGGCTCGTTCGGGATCTTGGTGATCAGGGGATTTGGCAGTTTTGATTCGTAAGTCATGTTTTCACCTTAAAAAAGAGGTTCGATGAACACCTGATAGAGTTCGTCCGCGTCCCGTTTCTTAGGCGAGAACGTCTTGTAGGCGACGGGGTTGCCGTCCGTGTCCAGTAGGGCCGCCTCCGAGATCCACGCCCCGACCAGCTCTCCTGGCTCGATACGGCCTTCGCATTCGGTCGTGTACATGGATGGCCGAGTGATTGAGGCGAGCGGAAACCGGACCAGCTCATTCACCAGTCCTGGCGCGTCGGGATTGGCTGATTTCGGAGAGAGGTCCGGGTTGTGGCCGCCGTCCCCGAAAGCCATGAACCCAAAAGGCGCGAGTCGGTCGGTTACGCCAGCGTGGAAGTCGGCCAATCTGATGCGGTACGCATTTGCAATAACGGTTGATGCCATGTCATGTCCTGGTAATAACGATGCGTGATTCGGGTTGAGCAGGTCCGCCCACTTGCCACGATCCGTCCAGGCGAAGTCGCCCGGCCTGTGAGGGGTCTGGAATTTCGTACGCAGGCGGACGCACCATAAACTCGCCGAGCTTTGGCGTTGTGGTCATGGGATGCGGCGCGATCTTGCGCGATCCGTCCAATTTCCATGCGCCGTCCAGGCGCGTCTGTGTGCCGATTTTCCAAGTGCCGTCCAGCTTCCTGATCACGCGCTGCAGCTTCGTCGGTGCTGGGGTCATGGTGGTACGCAGAGGCGTCAGGCGCTGGCGTGGTCGGGTGTCTATAGCTGTGCGGCTGGCTATTGCGGCCCGGCTGCGCAGGCGGAAAGAGCGCATCGTAGGCCCGGCCAAGGCGCCGTATCGGACGCCAATCTGATGGCCGCCACCGACCTGCCATGACCCGTCGAGCCGGAGCGTATCGCCGTCAGTGCCTGTCTGCCAGGCCAGCTCTCGGCGGTTAGAGATATAGAGGCCAGGCCAAATAGGCACCAGCGTGCGCTTTTGCAGCGTGAATCGGGATCTAGCGCCAATCGTGATGGTCACGAAGAACCTGATCCAGTACGCAAAGATGGGCCACGACCTCTGCGGCTTCCACTCGTTGATGAGATTTCGCAGCTGGGCAAGCACATAGGGGTCGTTTGCCTCTGCAAGGTTGAGGCGAACGATGAACTGCGCCCAATGGTTAATGTGCGGGATGCCGGTTATCAGGGCCAGGGGCATGATTTGCCGCGACCCGTCCAGCTGCCATGTTCCATCCAGCCGATTCGGGCTGTGCTCTGCGTAGATGCGCCGTTGCTCTTGCCTGTCGAAAATCTCAACTTCTAACCCAATGGCGGCGAGGGCGCGCTTGATGGCCCACGGTGTTCCTTTTTTACGGTGCAGCAACACCGACAGCCTGATTGCTTCTCGCTGTTGCGCCTCGGTTGTAGCTGCGTCCCAATTCTCAACGTGGAGCGCCCAGGCAAGCCAGGGCAGCGCATCCACGGGGCATGTCTCCGGGTTCCAAAGGTCGCTGATTGGCGTAGGCAGGGATAGGGCTTTGGCTGCCGCAGCGTCTAGCGCACGCTCAGTGCTGCTGGCGTTGTGTGGGAGTAGGCTCATGTTTCGATCCCTCCCAGGGTCACCGACCTGGCCACGCAACGGGCGGCCTGATGTGCCGCCACTGGAATCAACACATCGTCGATGGCGGCTGCTGGCGCTGGGCTTGCGAGGTCGACGCGCTTGACGCCGGGCTGACGCAAGGCGCGCAGCAGCCCGGAAAGTGTGATGCTCTGCCCAAGTCGAAATTGCTGCTCGACGTAGTCATCAAGCGCCCGGTCGGCGGCAGCGACGGTGGTGGTGGCGCTGGGGCCGGGAGCGCAGACAAGCGCCGCCTCGACGACGTACATGATGACCTGGGCGGCCTGGGTGTTGACGTCATCGCACAGCGGTCGCACATCATCGGCGCTAACGGCCTGAAAAACCGAGTCAAGTAGCGGCTGGCTGGGTACGCCGTACGGGTGCTCGTCACTCGGTTGCGCCAAGACGACGATTCTCACCCGGCCAGGCGTCGGGCTGTCAACGTGCGCGTCCAGGACTTCGGGGCTGGCCGAGAGGGCGTGGAAAACGTAGGAGAGCGTCGGCCCGGCGGTAGAGTAACCCTCGAGCGACAGCTGAGTCCGCTGCCTAAGTCGATCATCTTTCTCGCCGGGTAGGCGGTTAACACCAAGATTGTTGGCCAGCTGATCCAAATCGCCGTCTTGCGCGTACGCAAGCATCACTGATTTGGCCGCATTGTTGATGCGGGCGCGCAGCATCAGCTCTCGGTACGCCACGACCTCGCACACCTTCACAATCGGCTCTGACTCCAGCGACAAAACCTCGGCGAGGGCCGGATCGGCTGCAATGACGTCGGCCTTGATGGTGGCCAGGATTGTTTCGTAGTCGAGCGGCTCGACCACTGGCGGCGCGGGCAACGAGGACATATCTATATTCACCGTGTGACCTCCACTGTCATGGATAGGGTTCCGGCGGTAGCGCCGAATACATACGTTCCGTACACGGTCAGCTCAATGCGGCCTGGCTCGACCTTGCCCAGCGCTACCCGCTGGAGCTTGAATCGTGGCTCCCACTTCCGCAGCGCGGCGGCGGTGGCCGCATAGATCGACGAGATCGTCATCCGGTTGGTGGGCGCGTCCACCAGGCTGAAAAGGTGCGACCCGTACTGGCGGCGCATCACGCGACTGCCTATTGGCGTCGTCAGGATGTCGCGTATGGACTGCTTTAGGTGTTCCAAGCCGCCAAGCGCGTGGCCGGTGATTGCGTTCATTCCACTCATGCCCAGATTTTGGGCTGGTGGGGCGCATTGTTCCTGCGGCGAGGTTCCTGTTATTCGGAGGGCTGCTGGCTTTGCGCCTGCTCCTCGGCGGCCTGCGCAATATCATCGCGGCGCTGGGCTTCCAGCCTGGTCGTCAGGCCGCTGCTTAGGCTGTGCTCTGCGCGCGTCACTATCCACTCTCCATCGGCCAGCGCGTCAAAGCCTGTCAGCTGTATGGGCATTTCGGCGCAGATCTCCGGGCGGCCATAAATCCGCAACGACAGACTGGTTCTACCGCGCTGCAGCTGGCGCAGCTTGGCTTCGGCGGCGGCCAGGGCGTCTCTTTCCGATTTGTACGGGTGGCGCAGGTATGTGACGGGGTCGCCAGATCCCGCGTAAACATACTGCTGCTCGGCAGCGCGCGTGTTACGCCAATGGGCGCCGACGCGGGCATAGAATTGCCGTTCTTGAATTGATGTTCTCCAGCCGTCCCCGCCCAGCGCATCAGTCACAACGATGGTGGCCGTGGGGAGTGGCTCGCCATCGGCGGCCAGGCCTGTTCCGCGCTCAACAAATAACAGATGGCCTCCGGCTGGCTTCATGACCGCGCCGTGCTGGTCAGCCAGCCGGGTAAGCAAGTTCAGATCTGACTCGTACACCTGATCGAGGTGATCAACAGGGACTCCCTCAAACTTCGCAGCCACCTTGGCGGTCAGATCATGTTCGGCTGCGACCTCTTGCACTATTTGACCGAGGGTCGTTTTATCCCAGGAGCGTTTCTTCTGGCTCTTGAGCGTGGCCTTCATGTCTGCGGCCTTGCCTTGCAAAGACAGCGTCCTGGGCAGCCCGGTCGATTCGATTTCGTCGATGGTGTACTTGCCCATGTCATACAGGCCCGCGCCCTTGTAGCCCATTGCAACGGAGAGGACCGCCCCGGTTTCCGGGATCTGGATAGCGCTATCTCGGTTGTCCAGCGACAGATCGAACTGGTCGGACGTAATACCGGCCTGATCAAGCACCCGCAGGGATAGTAGCCGGTCGCGGAACAGCGCCGTAATGTCTTCGCTGTCGTGGACTATTCTGAAATCAGGCGTCATGGCTAAGACCAAAGACGGATGGTGGCCACCGGCTCGGGGTACGTCGGCGCCTGGGGGATACGCAACAGCACGCCTGCTGGAAGTCTGATCGGCAGCGACGATATGTGCCTATTTGCTGCCACGATCAGGTGTACGGCCTGCTCTGTTCCGTAGATTTTCCAGGCTATGCTGTCGAGCAGCTCGCCGTCTCGCGTGATATATGTGTCGCTCATGTCACTCCCACCCGTTATCGATGTTCGCAGCGGAACCATTTGGCTCCATGGGGCTGTCGGCGGCGACAGCCATGGCGGCTGCAGCCAGAGCGATGAACGGAGCATCCTCTCCGTACGCCGACAAAGATATGCTGAAATCCACCTTCCTGGGCTGGCCATAAATATCCAGCTCGGCGCCCGTTTCTTCGATGTTCTCTATCACATAGAGTCCATACGCCACCCCAAAGTGATCCACAAGGTCGTAGGGCTCGCCAATGGCAGCGCGAGCGCGCAGGTCTGGCAGAGAGGCGGCACCGCCGGTGTAATGCGGCAGAAGGTAACCGCTTAGCTCAATGCTCTCATCGCCCGGCCCGATGAATTGTCGGGACGGTGTGCGCAGCAGCCTGTCTTGCTTTTCCCATCTGTAAGCGTGGGATCGTTTTAGGCTTTGATGCGCAAGGGTGCCGACCATAAAAACAAAGCCGCCCAGGGAAAGCATGGCATGTCCAGCAGGCGGCGGGTCGCCTGCTCTAAGCGCCCCGGAGATCGCGTTGCTGATCGTCGAGACCGCAACCATGCTTAGGCTGCGAATGCCCTCCTGCGCCAGGCGGGCGATGGGGTCGGGTCCTGTGGCGGCGACAATGCTGTCCAGGCGGCCTGTGTCCATGGCGCGCCCAGCAGCAGAGTAGCCCTGGTCGCCTGCAATTGCCCCCACAGCGGCGGTGGGGACGCGACTGAACTCGCGCGACAGTTTAAGCAGGCTGTTCCCGGTCAGCGCGGCGGCAGCTCGTTGTGCGATGGTCATGCCCAATCTCCCAGGGCAGCACGCTGTGCCAGCCCGTTTTCGCGGCGCAGGAGGTCAGAAACGCGCTGTGCCAGCGTCTCTGCGCTCTCGCCCGGTAGCTGTGTAATGTGAAAGTTGTTGGTGATGGTCACTGTTTGTGCTGCGCCCTGGCCGCCTCGACCAACGACCATGCCAGCGGCGGCGCTGCCCGCTTGCTGGCTGCCGCTCACGAGGCTGGCCGCATTGTCCAGTATGGCTGACGCCGGAGATGCTGCCTGCGCGATGTCGTATGGCGCAGCCAGCGCGGGTTGGAACGCCATGGTCGCGGCGGTGCCGAGCCCTGCAGCGGCGCGCCCCACGGCGCCTATCATGTCGCCAATACCCACAGCGGCGCCTTCTCCGACCGATCTGCCCAGGCCAGTAAACACGCGAGATGGTGACTGGATGCCCAGCTTTTCTTTGAACCAGCCCATCGCGCTGTCGCCCATGCCGACGATGCTGTCTTTGACGGCTGCCCCCATGCTGCGAATCCCGTTCACCATGCCCTGCATCATCATGCTGCCCAGCTCTGTAAATTTTCCGGGCAGCTCAACGCCGAGCTGGGAAAGCCCCGCTGATATTGCTTGATAGACAAGACCAAGGGGCGACCAATTCAATAAAAGAGCGCCAACACCCACAATCCCGCCGTCGACTGCTGCCTCTATCTCGCTCCATATCCCGCCGATGAAGGATGCGCCCATGTTCCATACGCTGACTACAGCATCCCATGCCGACTTGCCTGCGCGGGCGATTCCATCCCACATCGCAGTGAACCACGGCCCCACCGTATCCCAATTGGCCATGATCGCCCCCGCAGCGAGGGCCAGGCCCATGATAATTATGCCGATGGGGTTCGCGGTCAGAGCAAGGCTGACAACGGTCCATATCGTTTTAATGTTGCCGAGCAGGCCAATAACCGGCGCGATGGCCACCTTCCAGGCCAGAAATCCTGCAGCCATGCCTGCGATGGTCTTGATCGCCGCTTGGTTTTTTGCGGCGAAGTCCGCCATGGGAATGAGTACAGAACCCAGGGCCGTGAATAGCTTGTTGACGATTGGCAGCAGCACCGTTCCAATATTGATAGCCAACTCGCCGATCCGGTTCTTGAAAATCTCCCATTGAGCAGAGAAGGTTCCAAGGCGCGCCTCGTACTCGCGGAGCATGCTGCCTTTTGCGGCCTCGCTATGCGCCAGCTCGAGCTGGCGCCGAAACTCATCGGTGCCGTTCGCCAGCTTGGCAAGAGTATCGGAGTGCTCAAGCCCCACCAGTCCAACCATGACGCCCAGCTGCTGATCAGCCGGGAGCTGGCTGGTTGCCTCCATGACTTTCATGATGGTGCCAATGGCATCCTGCTGCATGCCCTTCTGGACTTCCGCAGCGCTCAGGCCAATATCCTCTAGGGCGGCTTGCATCTTCTTGGAGCCACTAACTGCCGCCCCAAACTTCTGCAACATCGCGTTTGTTGCAGTTGATGCCGTCTCCTGGCTCTCGCCTAGCGTCAAGAGGGTTGATCCAAGTGCTGCCATGCTCAGATCGGTTATCGCAACGCTCCCGGCCACGCCGCCTGTTCTGGTCAGGAAGCCAATGATATCCCCGCCCTTGCTGATGGCGTTATCATCCAGGTAGTTGATGGCGTCAGCGAGCCCGTCCATTGCGGTGATGGGGCGCTTATAGAGCCCAGAAATTTTACCCATCTGCTCCGCAAGCGGGCCATATGGAAGTTCGAAGGCTTCGGCCATCATGCCCACCTGCTGAGCGTATCCTTTCAGCTCCTCGCGAGCAATTCCCATCCTTGCGCCACCAGCAAACATCTCGGCGATGCCGCTCATGGCAATTGGCATTTCGCGCCCGAGCATTTGAACCTCATGGCGCATGTCGTGATAGACCTGCGTAAGTTGCCCGTTTTCGTCGCGGGCGCCCTCCACCTGCTTGGCGATACCAAGCATCGAGTCCTCAAAGGCGGCGGCGGGTCTGATAAAGGCCGCGCTGACAGCCGCGACCCCGGCTGTGGCGCCAATCAACGAGGATCGGGCCGAAGAGGCCCATTCACCGAGCTTGTTTTTTGCTTCCAGATATTGGCTCAAGCGTGCGTGCTTGGCCTGTACGCGGTCGACCTCGTCGCCGATCTGCCGCATGTTGGCCGCGTAGCCGCCTGCCGCGCCGCCTGCGGCCCTGAATGCCGCGTCGGCCTGTGTCACCCGCTGCCTGGCGCGCTCAACGCCTGCAGCCGCCCGTTCCGATGCCGCCTTGGCGGCTTCAAAGTCGCGCGACCAATCTTTCCGGGGCGGGCCAGAGCTCAGCTCCTGGCGTAAGGCCATCACCGCGCGAGAAGCGGCGGCGGCCTTGGCGCGTGCCTTTTCGAGATCGGATTCAGCGTTGCCGAGCAGGTTGACGCGCGACCGGCGTTGCGACAGCTTGGCAGCCTCTTCGCCGATCATCTTCAGTTGCGTGTTTACGTGCTTGGTGGTGCTCGTAAACTGGCCGGAAACTGCCGCGCCTATCAGGATGCCTACAGACAGGTTTTTCAATTTCGGCCCCTATTTTCCTTTGGCGGCTTGGGTAGCGCCTCAAGCCACTCGAGAAAATTGTCCATTTCCAAATCAAGAATCTCGCCCAACGACCAGCCGGTGTGGCTGGCCAGGGCGATGACGGCCCGTCTCAGGACTTTTTCGGAGACAGGCCCGTACGAAAACCCGCAAACGTCTCGCGCAGTTTTTCGTAATCGGCCAGATCCATGTCCTCCAGATTAGAGGGGGCAATCTCGCACAAGAGGGCGAACATGCACACTTCGGTCATGGCCGGGTCGTTGTTGGCTTGGCGCTGGGCGGCGATCTGGTCGCGCACCTTGCCGCGCCGCATGTGCAGAACGCTGACCTGCGCCCCATCCATATCGACCGGGCGATCAAGCGTGATCTTGATGCGATCAGGGGTTTGTGGTTTGACTGTATCTGCCATTTACTTGCCCCCCTCTGCGGCTTTGCTCGCGCCCTTGCCTGTGACGGCCTTGGGCGCGGCTTGGCCTGCATCTTCTTGGGCGTGCACGACGGGCGCATTGTCAACCTCATCGTGCGGCTCTACGTAGCCGCCAGTTGTCAGGAAGGTGGCCTGCTTGTCGGTCAGGCGGACGATGGCGCCGCTGGCGACATAGCTGTTTCCGTGAGGAAACGCCTTGATGGCTCGATAAGTTTTCATGTGCTTTCCTTGGAGTTAAATCGCCAGGTGCTGCCGGGCGGTTTCGAGTTGATCCACGCCGTTGATCACGGCCACGTAGTTGACGGGGTCGATCTCGTAAACGACGTTTCCGTCAATTTCCAGCTTGTAATAGCGCAGGCTCATGCCGATGGTGATCGGCATTTCTTCGCCGGGCTTCCAGGTTCCCTGATCGACTTTTGACAGAATGCCGCGCATGGTCACGACCACGGGCTTTTTTGTGCCGTCGTCAGACACCATCGCGGCGCGCCCGACAAACGCAAACTGCTCGCCGGGCAGGATGCGCATGGTGTTCATGATGTCGCGATCAAATGAATAGAGCGTGGCCTCTGATTCCAGCTTTTCAAAGCGACCCATAGGAACGTCGACGGCGGTTGCCATGCCGCCTGCGCTGTACTCAAGCATTACTGGCGTGATGACCGGTGGCGTGAACTCTTTGACGCGGCCCGCGTAACCGCGACCGTCCACAAAGAGATTCATGTCATAAAGAATGTCTGCAATCATGATTTGATCCTTTGATGCCGATTAGGCTGCGAGCTGCATGAACACTTCTTCGATGTAGTCGTCAACCAGGCGTGAGCGGAACACAATGTGCTCGGCTGGGTATGGCGGCGTGAAATCGAAGTCGAAGTAGACGATGCCCTGCTTGATTTGATCCGGCGTATTCAGCTCGGCATCGGCCCAGGCGCGGCCCCCAAGAATGGCGCCGATGGCTTTCAGGTGGCGCAAATAGGCATTGACGCCTTCGAGAACGTCCTCGACGTATGTCTTAGAGATGTTGCGGTCAACCGCCCACATATGTGCACGCAGCAGGCTTTCATTGATCATGTCCGCCGTGCGGCGCACAGAAAGAAAGGCCCACTTCGGATCGGCTGAGCAAGTGCGGTTGCCCCAGAGACGGTAGCCGTCTTGCTGGATGATGGTCGCCACTTCGTTTTCGTTCAGAAAATTCGCGCGGGCGTTCGGGTCACCCAGGACAAAATCGACCGCTCGGGCCGTGCCGGTTATTCCAAACATTTCTGTATTGGACGGCGACCACCAATATCCACGGTCATTGTCTGATCGGGCGATCATCCCGGCAACGCGAGCGGATGCGGGCTGCAGCGCCTCTTCGTTGACCTCGGTATCCCACACTTTTACCCAGGGGTCTACTAGATAAACTCGGGCCGACCCAAACTTCTCGCGGTAACTGATGGCCTCTTGATCGGTGGTGTTCGGGCCATCGGCAATAATCACGGCGCGCAAGCGTTCTGCAATGCCCATCATTTCTGACACGACGGCCTGGTCGTTCGACCAGCCCGGAGCGATCAGAATCTTGGGCTGCACCTTCACGATGCTTTCTGCCCCCAGGAATGCCTGGACGCCCAGGTATTGCCCGACGGGGCTGATGCCCCCGATGATGTTGCTTTTGACTTGCTCTGGCGTCTCGGAGTCGTCGACGCGAACCACCACCACCATGGCCCCGGCCTGGTCGAAGATGGCGTCTATGGCGGCGGGGAGAGTCCCGGATGCACCCAGGGGGGCAGCCTCCAGGCGGCTTCCGGCGATCAATACCGGGACGTTCAGCGGGAACGCCTCGTTTGCGCCGCCCGCGAGAAACCGCGCGGACATGGCAGAAAGAATGCCGGCCCCGGTTGATGCGCCTGCGGCGGCTGCCTGCACAAGCGCCGAGGCAGCAGGGCTGCTGTTGATCGCGGCCATTGCCTGCGCCGCTGTAGTGGTGACAGCGCCAGTTTCGTCTGTCGCCAGCGCCACAGAGATGGTCGAGCCAGACACCGACACTGCCAGATCGGCAGATTCGGTCGCTGGGTTTCGGTAGCGGATCGCAGTTTGATTGCCGGAAGCGCCGGGGTTGACGGCGGTATAGGTCAGTGCCGTATTGGAGGATGCTGTGCCAATCGTCAACGAGGCGGTGGCCTGCTGCTGGGCATCAGGGGCGGTTCCGATGAGGCCAATAACACTGGATCGGACGGTTGAAATCGGGCGGGCGCCGTAGTCGAGCTCTATGACCTCGACGCCGTGCAGGAACTGATCTGACATGGGAGATGCTCCTATGGTTGGAGATGCTCCTATCTTGTCGTTTCGTGCGCTTACTTTCCTGCGGCGGGGTTAGTTGGCGGTACTGGTTTCTGCGCCGTCGCCCTGCTCGGTATGGGTGTGACCCTTCAACTGTATCCCGTCCGCAGAAACGTCGCCGCCCGTCACTACCACGCTGCCCTGAATCGTAGCTGTCGCGCCAGACCCTCCCGAACCGGCCATGCCTGCCTTGTAAGTCAATAATCCTTCAACGTCCAGGCGGCCTGTGCAGGTGGTCTGAGGCGTGTCCAAGGTGACTGATGGCGCTATTACTTTGACGGCGCCGCCCGCCTCCACGTCGACTGTCCCTGCGCATTTGATGTACCAGGCGCCCGAGGAGCGATCATGCTGCACGATGTCGCCGTTGCTGTACGTGATTTTGTGTATATCGGGCGAGCTGGCTGGCTCCGGCCTGCCGTCAGAATAAAGCGCAGCGATCACAAACGCCGCTTCCATTAGGCCGGATGGCGCAATGACAATGACCTGCTCGCCAATGTCGGGCGCCCACCAGTCGATATCGCCACCGGCGCGGCGGGTCATCCACGGCAGCCACTCTGTCGTCACGTCATCGCAAATAACCCTGACCAGCGCTCGCCCGTAATCGGCAGCGATGACCGTGCCAACTCGGATCATGTTGGACAGGCGCCGCTCAATCTCCGCAAAATCGTAGTTCATGTGATTTTCTCGTATTCGTCTTCATGCGCGGCGCCAATCTGCGGGCTCCAGCTGATATGAATCTCCGATGGAGTAACTCCCGGCAGCTCCAGGTCGCCCAGGGCGATCTCGATATTGAACTCAAGCATCCAGACAAGGTATCCGTCCACCTCGGCGCTGAACGCATCATCTCCGGCGGACAGCAGGCGAATGTGTCCGTGGCCAGGGACGGGACGGCGGATTTCGTGCAGCGCCACCGCAAGGCGGGCGGCCAGGGCACGGGCGATCAATTCGGCTCGATCTTGGCTGGGGTCGACCAGGCAGCGGGCTTGGAAGTGGACGTCGGCCAAGAGGCGGGAGTCTCCTGCCTCTTGCATCGGGTCGAAGCCCTCGATTTCGATGTGTATGGCTGGCACGCGC
Organism: uncultured Burkholderiaceae bacterium; assembly: GCA_964590015.1. GTDB lineage: Bacteria > Pseudomonadota > Gammaproteobacteria > Burkholderiales > Burkholderiaceae_B > Yanghanlia. The sequence goes on along the minus strand of CAZPYF010000001.1, from coordinate 12,799 downwards.
AAACTGCGCTGCTGGCGCGGCGGACGGTCTGCTGTGATGGTCAGGATGTCGGGCAGCGCATCGCGCAGCTTTTCCACGAGGGTGTCTACATAGTCGATCAGGGTTGTCACTTCATCACCTTGCTGAACTCATAGCGGAGCTCTTGCTGGAGGATCTCCAAAAGCCGATCATCAGCTCGTTGCGCGGCCTCTCGCAAGGCGAGCGCGCCGATGGCGTCGATGCCCAGCCTTGCCAGCTCTAACGGAAAACGCTCTCTTCCTTTGCGGCGGTACACGCCGCCGCCGTACCGCTTGATTGGAAATGCGTCTTTGAAGAAATGCCGCCCGACTTGCGTTCCGCCCGACTTTTTTCGGGGCGTTCCGAGCCGGTTGGCTGTAATGGCGTTCAAGCCCAGCCAAATCTTCTGCTCCATGCCGTCGCCACGTTTGTATAGGCGCAGGCGCGCGCGCAGTATCCGCTGTTGCACACGCAGCTCTGCTGACATGGCGCGCGCGGCCTGGCTCTGCGTCCATTTCGCAGTTTTCGCCACGGCACGGCGGGCGGCGCGTTGGGCGGCCTCTTTGGATAGGCCCATCATGCTGATCAGGCTCTCAACGTCCGCGCGCGATACGGCTGCTTCGATCTGCATCATGGCAATACCTCCCGCAGAATAAGCGCCGTCCAGCCGGTGCCGTCGGGCTCGATGCTGATCACATCGAACGTGCTCTCGGCGTGTATCACCGTGCTCCCGACCGCAGCAGTGCCCAGGCTCGCATCGCGCACTGTCAGTGAAGGCTCTACGATATCGGTGTGCATCGACCCCAAGCGCGGCTGCGTCCAGGGTGCGTTGAACATGCCCCGCACGCCACGCCCGTCGAGCGTGGCGGCGTCGGCCAGGCGATCAATTGCGGCTTCGTCTAAGCGGGCAACCAGGGAACGAAAATCAGTCATGGCTCTCTCTTGCTTTCTCTGAATATGCGCGAACGACCGCCTGATGGCGGGCGGCGCACTCGCCATACATCAGCGCCAGATCAATGTATGCCGCGCCCAGATCGTCCCAAGACTCACCGCCCACGAACGGAGCGGGCGGGCAACGGGCCGACAAATTCAGCGGCAGCGTTGGCTGCGCTGACGGCTGAGTTGATGTGCTGCAGCCTGCCAGGATCAATGACACAGCCATCAGGCAAAGGAGCGATAGTCGTTTCATGGGTGTACCGTTCTATGATTTTTGGCCGGGTCTGGGCCAGCACGTCGATGCGCCCTTGTAGATCAACAGACAGACCAGCAAGGCGCGTCGACTCATCTCGAAACGCCTTGAGCTCTGCCAAGTTTTGAGCGGCAGCCTGCGCGCTCTGGCCCGCTCTGAATCGTGACTCGCCGTGCAGGTAAACGCCGCCCAAGGTGACTGCGATGGCTGCTGCGCCGATGGCCATGTTCGCTATCATTGCGCTGCCACGCACTGCGCGTGCCTTTGGAGCTGTCGAGTCCAGACGCCCTTGCATCCGCGTGGCCCCCAATTTTCGGGGCGGCTGCAATCTCGACCGTCCTGATTGCGCCACATCAACAACGAATCGCACGCTCTGCGGTACTGCCCGGCCAGCAAGAAGCGGCGCATCGACGACTTCTTCCAGTTTCCGATGCCAAATTGCCCGGTAAAGTCAAGGTAAAGGTCATACTCTGACTGGTGCAGCTTGACGCCAGGAAGGCTTGCTCGGAAGCTGCGCTCGTCGCCGCTCATCAAATTGCGCGCCAGTTGCACGGCACGCTCGCGAGTGATCGGCGGGTCATTCAGCGTGACCCGTGTTCCGTCCTCATAGCGCGTGCTGCCGTGGCCTATGGTTGGCACGTCACCTTTTGTTGGAATATGAGGGGCCAGCAGGTCCTGGCCGGGAACGACCGGGCTGCTGCCTTCGGAGGATATCCAGGCTGCCAGCCCGGCGGCGCTGACCGTCAATGCGGCGACAAGCTGGCGATGGCTCTGTTTCACTCGCCACACCTCGCCTGGATAGCGTTGAGGCGGGCGGCGGTTTCGTGCCGCTCGCGGCGATCTCGGCGTATCTGAAAATAGATATTCGCCAGAAGGCCCACGATGGCGGCAACACTTGCGAGGACGGACGGCCAATTCATCCCCGCAAATGCGGCCAGTATGCTTCCCGATGCCGATGCTGCCGTGGTCTTGCTAGACACCGATATGGCGACGGCGTCTGGCACCTTGTCGAGCGCGTCACGCAACTTCATCAGAAGCCCCTTATTCGGTGATCTTTGTCATGGTCAAACGGATCACCGCGCGCGGCCTTGTACAGATGCTGATGGGGTTGGATTGCGCTTCCAGAAGGATGCCCTTGCCAAGGGGCTTGGGTTCCTGTTTGGCGTAATTGGGCAGGCCGATGGTGTTGGCTGTTTCGTTGTAGTTGGCCGGGGCAAACCGAGTGATAAACATTTCCTCGACGCCTTCGGGGAAAATGTATGCCTCGCCGTCAGCAATGAATGGCGTTCCGCCGATGCCGCCGCGCCACTCTTCAAACGTCGCTCCGGCAAACTCGAAACCAAAACGCGGGTCGTTGCGAAGAAAGACGCCCGACTCATACAGCTCGTAGGCTTTTGCCACGTTTGCGTGCGCGATCAATGCCCGGAAGAACGTCTTGCCGCAAAGAACCCGCGCGCCACTGTACGGCTCGTTTGCAAGGGCCGTCTCCATCTTGTCTTTGGCGGCGAGCACCTCGGCGCGAACGTCGGTGGTGGATGTGAGAAGGTCCAGGTTGTGCGTTTGCTGTGACAGGCCAAATTGCGTGAACAGGTTGCTGATCACAGTGGTGCCGTCGGAATCGATAATCGTTCCCTTGATGGCGCCGACACGCTGGTACTCAATGGTGGCGTCCAAGCGACGGCGCATCTTGGCCAGGCGCTTCTGCACAAACGTGACCATGGTTTCCACGTCGGACGCCGTGCCGAAAGCGCGCAGGTTCTGCACATCGTCAGGCGATATGGTGTCCTGGGTGGGAAGGTGGGTGGTGGGGAACATGACCACCGAGCGTGTGCTCCCGCCGGTAGCGTGGGGTGTTGTCGATGAGCGCGACTGATTGGGAATCAGGGTGAGCGTGTCTACGTCTTTTTCGACGGCTAGGCTGGTAGAGATAATGCCATCCTCCTGGAACAATCCCAGCGCCGCGAGGCGTGATGGCAAGGGCGGCGCCTCGTTGATGGCTGCAGTCAGCTCCTGCAAAGAAAATTTGTCGCTGTCAAAAATACCGAGATCCATGCTGGGCTCCTTTAGGCTTTGGCGCCCGCCTGACGGCGGGAGTAAATATTGCTGAAATTCAAACGGGCATTCAGGGCGGCGCGGGCGCCGGTGGGCTCACCGTCCGGGTGGGCGGGGTCGCTTGAGGTGGTGGGGTCAATGGGGGGCAGCTCGGCGGCGCGGGCTGCTGTCAGGCGGGTGCGGGCGGTTTCAACCGAAACGCCAGCCAGGACCAACAGCTCGGCGTCGGCTGGGCGGCCTGCGGCTTGCGCCAGGGCGGCGATTTCCCGCGCCTCTGCCAGGCGCTGCGTGACAGCTTCCGGGGAAGATTCAGCGCGGATCAGCGGGGCGGCAAGGGCGGCCAGACCAGCGTCTGCGCAGGCGGCGGCGATCTTGTCGGCAGGCATGGCGGTTGGGCCTGGGGGCGGGTCGGCGACGGGGGCTGCGGGCGGTGTCGGAGATGGTGCGAGCGCTTGCGGCACCTTCACGAAGCGGGCTTGGGTGGACTCGGACAGGGACGCTACCGCTTCAACCGCGTCAATCACCGTATCGGCAAAGCCCTCGGCTACCGCTTCTTCACCAGTCATCCAAGTTTCCGCGTCCATCATTGCGATGACGTCCGCTTCGCTCTTGCCCGTTTTGGCGCAGTAAATGGCGGCAAAGCTGCTTTTTAGTTTGCCGAGCAGGTCCGCGACAGACTGCATTTCCCGGTGGTCACCAATTGTGGCCATCAGCGGGTTATGGATCATCATGTACGCGTTCGCGGGCATTTCGACCTTGCCCGCTGCCATCACGATCATGCTTGCCGCAGACAGCGCGACCCCCTCTACTCGAGCGACGATGCGCTCCTTTGATCGGGCCAGGACGTGATAGATCGCCAGCGCTTCATAGCAGCTGCCGCCAACCGAATGCACCGACAGGTCAATTTGAGCCGAGGTCGGAATCTTGTTGAAATCCGCGATAAAGTCGCGGGCCATGATGCCCCAGGCGCCGATCTCGTCGTGTATCGAGATCTCTGCGCGGGCGATCTCGGCGTCGGCGGCGGCGACTTTGCCGTCAGCCGCGATCGCCTTAATCTCATACCATTTTTTCGTCATGTCGCAGGTTCCTGTGGGGGTCGTTCTGATGTGCTCATAGTGCGCGTGCTAGTCCTCGGTTTCCTGCGGCGGGGTTTGCCGGGCGGATGCGGAGACTTGCGCGGGGGATGGCGGCAGGCCAAGAGACTTCTCTCGTGCGTGGTCGGCGGCGATCTCTCGATCAATGACCTCGGCGTCATAGCCGCGCTCCAACAGCGCTTCGCTGCGGCTCTTTAATTTGTTATTGATTGCCAGTACGTCGGCCTCGATTTCCTGCACCGGGTGGATGTACGCCCATCCGTGTGGCGTCCAGCGCGTCAGCTTCATTTCCCTGGCTTGCGCGGCGGGCAGTGCGCCCGCAAGAATGGCGGCGTCTACCCAGGCATTGCGTATGGGAACGCAGAATTTCGGCACCAAGACGTTGTCAATCAGTGCCATGGCGCGGCGCTTGTATTCGTTGATGGCCACACGCACAACGCGGTCGTTAACGCCGCTAAAATCTCCCGTCATCAGCGAGTACGGGATGCCCAGCGCCGCAGCGATGATGTGCATTTGGCTGCGGGTAAATTCCCGGTATCCGTCTGGGGTGCCGGGTGGCTCGCTGAACTCAATGTCTTCGCCCTCCCCAAGCTCCTGCAGCAGTCCGGGCTTAAAGACCAGCGGCGGCTGCTCTGCCGGATCTTCCGACAAAGGCTGACCGTCGGGGCCAAGTGGCTCGGTGCCGGGCTCGGGCGCGGGGCGCTTGATGAAACCAACGAACAGGTTTGCAATCTTCTGGCGTACAAGTTGTGCATCGTCGAACTCGTCCAGATCCTTCAGTCGCATCAGCACCGACGACAGGATCGGCACGCCACGCAACTGGCCTGGGCGGGTCGCCTCGAACAGGTGCAGCACCCGGTTGGCTGGCACGCGTACGGGATCGTTGCCGGTCAGGTCGAAGTCGCCAGGGTGGTTTGGGTGGAGCCAGTACGCAACACGCCGCCCGCGCGCATCCAGCTCAATGCCGTCGACGATGCGGTTCCCATTGGTCAGGCGCTCATTCTTGAACGGCAGATGGTCAGATTCGATCAAGCGGATTTTCAGGTGGATGCCGTCGGCGTCATCGGACTCCAGCAGCCCGAGCACCTCGCCAGACTCGAACATTGCCCGCAGGGCGACTGTCTGCAGCCCGTAGAAATCCGTCTGGGCGTCGGCGTCGCAAAACATCGACCACGATTCCCATGTATTGATCAGCTGCACACGCATGTCTTCCGTGCGCGCCATAGGCTTGGGCGATACTCCCGACCCAATGATGTCTGACACCAGTCTGTCGACGGCGGCACGGGCAATTGCATTGTTGCGATATGCATCGCGACTGCGGGCGCGAAGCAGGGCCAGGCGCAAGTGTTCGCGGCGCGGCGATGTGTCCCACGGAAACCATCCGCTGGTGCGCCTGCCTGTGCTGGCCGCTTCGTGGGTGCTTGCAAGCGGGCTGGCCCCCCATATCTTGTGAAGGGCGCGGGCCAGGATGCCGGGGCGTTTAGCGGGGCGCCTCACAGGTCTTTCCCGTGCTGGGTGCATGCCCAGGTGCGGCCCGAGAAGGGCACGCGCTTCGGTCCAAGCTGCCGCGCGATGTCGGCGCGCAGCTTTCGCAGCTCACCGACGTTTACTTCTTGGTATTTGACCAGCCGGTCGGAAAACCGGATCTCTGTGACGCGGCCCCCTGTGGTCAGCGTCACAATCGCCGCATCGACGGCGGAAAGGTCTTGTGCTGTATAGGCCATGTGGATGACACCTGAATCTGGATGTCATCCATTCTCATTGCTTGAGCGCGGGGCTTCCTGCGGCGGGGTTGGCCTGGTCAGTCGGCAGGCGCTATGGAAAGCATCAGGCCGGTAAGCTTGTTGGCGCTGGCCACGTACTTTACCCTCCCAAGGGTTCTCTCGTAAGAGTCGCCGCTTTCCAGGTTCTTCATCGCGGTGCCGATGATGTCCATCACTTCTTTTGCGACGTCTTCCTTTGGAACGTCCGGGTTTGCCACTTGGGAGACGGCGAGCAACGCCAGGACAGGTCGAGCTGGGTCGACTTCGTTTCCACCGGCGAGAATGACCATCAGGCTCTGGATTTCTCCATGGCGCTTGTCCACCGACCCGATGACCGAAACATTCGCGGCGAGGCTGCTGTTAAAAATGTCATTCACTTGCCCCGGCTGGATCGTTATTTTTGGTATTTCGTACCGGGCGTCAACGCTGCCGACGACGGCGTTATAGTTTTCCCTAAAGGCTGAGGGCAGCATGCCGAGCGTTTTCGCGGGCTGAAGTACGGGTTCGGCGGCGGGGGTAACTGGCTCGTCTTCTGGGGTCGCGGCGGCGATGGCAATGGCGGGGGTGTCGCCTCCCTTTTTCGGTGCCATGGCCAATGCTGTGGCAAAAAATGCGATGAAGGCCAGCCCGTAAACCTTCCCGACTTTCCCTCTGGTAGCAGTCTTGCCAAGAAATGCTCGCGCGGGCAGTATCAGCCCCCACACCATCATAAGCAGCGCAAGAAGGGAAATCATGAAAAGCAAAAGATCTAAAGTCATAAGCCAGCTCCTAAAATAGTCCACTGTGTGTTGCGGCGCCCGGCGCCGTGGTGGCCTTCGGGTGTCGCCGGGCGGTTGAGCGATCAGCCGTTGCTGATAGCCGCTAAAAGCGCGGTGTGCGCCGTTTCTACAATCCAGGTCGCCGCCGCGCGAGCGATACTGCTGTCCATCTCATCAGCCAACAACATCAGGCCATGACCTACTTCAAGCAGCTCTGCGGCTTGCGATAACGCTTCTGGCGCCGGGACGCCTGCTCGCACAGAGAATAAATACACGCCAGGACTGCACATCAAAAATGGTGTTTCACTGGTGACTGCGTCTTTCATATCGGATTCCTTGTAAAAAATAGAAACAAGGATGGACCGAATTTTTCTCTCTCAAGCACGGCGATGATACCAGCCGAAATAGATGATGTGTTCGGGCGCAATGGATCATTCCTGCTTGGGAGCGGGAGGCGGTTTGCTGCGTGACCGGCGCGCACTCGACGGTTGCCCGCCAGTGCTCCCGCGCAGTTTCGGTGGCTCAATATCAAGCAGGGACGGGCCGCCCCTATCGGTGCTCTCCATGGCGACCGCTTCGGCGGCGAAGCGCCCGATTTCTGACATGTCCTCGACCTCCCGGCGCGTCATCACCATCAGCTTGGCGATTTCGTCAGACTCAAAACCTCGGGCTCGAAGGTTGTGCACCTGCCGGGCTTTTCGGATCTCTTCAAACCAGTTCAGCCGGGGAATGAAGATTTGCTCGCCAGAGTACGCAGCTGACAAGCGGCGGGCCGCTTCTTCGCCGATGACCTGGGCGATGACGCTGCGCTCAGGCCGGATCGAAGGCACCACGATATTCCGGCCACCCCACCAAGCCGCGAGCAGCACCGTTGCGCGCAGGCCAATCTCGGCGGCGATATCCTCTAGAACGGTGTTTCGTTGGCTGGCTGCAAATCTGTTTGTCGACATGTTTATTCCTTTTTCTTTCTTCATACGCCGCTGACAATGCGACGGGCGGTGCGCCTGGGCGCGGCGGCGGGGGTTTGGGTGTCTGGTGGTGGTGCGGACAGGCTTACCCGCGACAGACGCATCGCGGCAGTGGCGTACACCATGCAGTCGAGCGCCTCGTTCCGAGCGCGGGTCTGCACCCATTCCTGAAACGGTCGGCTGCCGCGCATCCGGGTGACCAGCTTTTCGGCGGACAGCTGCGCGAAGTACTCGTCGTCAAACGTTGGCGTGCGGGGAAAATGAATGTATCCAGGGCCAGGGGTTTCCATTTTCAGGCGGGCGTACAGCAGCGCCTTACCCTGGTCAACTCCAATCGGCTCCACAATGTGCTGGCGCTTTGCGCGGCGGCGCAGTCGCGCGGTGCGGCGGCGCTCGTCCTCGATCAGTGGCCGCGCCGTCCCGGCCATGCCCTTGCCTGGCACGGCGTAGCGGTGCGCCGTGCAAAAGGCGTAAACCATGCTGGCGTTGTAGCCGGAGTCAATGACGGCGGACTGGATGCCGTATTCACGCATTGAGTCGGCCAGATCCCTCCAGACCTCTGGCTGGGCGGTGTCGCCAGGCAAAATGACGTGATCAATCAGCCATGCTTCCTCTTTTTCCCCCCATCCGATATAGGTGGCTTCCAGGCGGTTTTTCTGAACGTCAACCCCGGCGGTGCGCAGGCGGAATTTCATGTCGAGGGGCTCGTAGCCTTCCAGCCGGGAAATCAGCGATATTTCGTCGATGCTGTCGCCCAGCTCGGCCCAGGCTTCGCCCAGGTAGGTGTTCACAAACGCCTTCATTTCTGAGGTGTCGCCTTGGCAATCGACCCACTTCTGGGCGATATCGCGCCAAGACACGCCCAGGCCTACCGGCGCATACAGGGCGTTGATGTGGTAGCCGCGCGCCCTCTTGATATGCGGCTTTCCGGCGATCCACTCCCCGGCAGCCAGCATGTTTGTTTTGTGCGCTTCGCTGATGTCGTCGCCGCACTGTTTGCAGGTGTACCAGGCGGACAGTACCTGTGGGCGCAGCACTTCGCCAGTTTCTTCGTCTACGGTGGGTGTGGTGCGCCATTTCAGGCCGTACGCGACCTTGCCGGTGCGGTCAAACTCTAGGTGTTGCTTTGCGCCGCAATGTGGGCAGGGAACGTGATAGCGCCGCTGGTCGCTGCGTGCATACTGCAGCGTGATACGGCAGCGACCGACCGTTGTCGGGGTGCTGATGAAGTACGACTTTGCGCGGCTGAATGTGCGCTGCCGGTTGTCGATCAGTGTCATGGGGTCGCCTTCACCGCCAATATCCCAAGGGAACGCGCTGACCTCGTCGGCGATCACGTATGCGATGTGGTCGGAGCGCAGCGAGTCCGGGCTGTTGGCCCCGCTGCGAATGATGCGGGCGTGGGCGCCGTACTCAATCACGTCGGCGCGATTCGCCTTATCCCGGCTGGACTTTGACACCAGTTCGGAAAGCACCTCCGTTTCGGCCAGCATCTTCGCCATGCGAGGGTTCAGGGATCGGTCGCGTAGCTCAAGTGTTGGCATGACCACCAGCATGTCTTTGTTGCGCAGGTGGTGCATGACGTAGCCCATCCAGTTCATCATGACCTCGCTGCCGCCGACGCCAGAGGATTTTTTGAATGTGGTCGACCTTACCGGGCTGTGCTCCGATAGCGAGTCCATGATCTCGCGCAGGTATGGCGTCAGGCTGGTGTTCCAGCGGCCAGGGGCGTTCGTGCCGGATCTCAACCATCGGTGGCGATCTGCCCACTGGCTAACGGCCAGCAGATCGCGTGGCTTGGCGCCACGCCGAAATTGCTCACCCACTGCTGGAAGTGCAGCTGATGACTGCTCCGCCTCGCCGCCCAGGGCCGTCAGGACTGTGAGCGCGGCGTCAGAAAGAAGGAAGTGGGTGCGGGTTTCATCTTGTTCCCCTTCAATGGCCTGCAGCATCATGCCTGGCAGGTTGGCCATCGCCCGGTCTATCACTGCGCGCAGGGACGCAGCGGCGTCGAGCAGGGCGCGGTGGCTGGTCGTATCTGCCAGCGCGGTCTCATAGTCGCTTTTTGCGGCCAGTGCGCGCAGCTTTTCGCGCTCAGTCTGCAGGTCTGAAAGGGTTGCGGACATTACATTACCTCCGCTCTGCCGATATGTCGGCGAAGGTGCGACCGTCGCCTTCCAGGGTGCCCCCCCCCCCTGTGTACTCTTGCCAACGGCGAACGATGACGTCGCAGTACTTCGGGTCGATTTCCATGCTGCGGTTGCTGCGGCCCGTCATCTCGCAGGCCATCAACGTCGACCCTGACCCACCGAATATGTCCAGGACGATCTGCCCGGCACGGCTGCTGTTTTCGACCTGATAGCGAATCAGCGCCACCGGTTTCATGGTCGGGTGCTCGCTGCTGCGCTGCGGGCGGTCAAAGTTCAGTACGGTGGTTTGTTTGCGGTCGCCGTGCCAGGAGTGCGCAGCACCCTCTTTCCAGCCGTACAGGCAGGGCTCGTGCTTCCAGTGATAATCCTGGCGGCCCATCACCATGCTGTTTTTGTTCCAGACCAGGCATTGCCTGACCTTCCAGCCAATCTCGGCTGCAGCGCCGCGAAAGTTGAGCCCCTCGCTGTCGGCGTGCCAGATATAGAACGCGGCGCCGGGGTGCATCACGGCGTCGGCGGCGCTGTAGCAGTCACGCAGAAACTGCCGAAATTGATCGTCAGACATGCTGTCGTTCTGAATGGTCAGCGCGTCTGCGGTTTTGCCTTCGTAGGCGACGTTGTATGGCGGGTCGGTAATCAGAAGGTCGGCTTTGGATTCCCCCATCAGCACCAGGGCGCTGTCAATCGACGTGCTATCGCCGCACATCACGCGGTGGCGACCGAGAATCCAAACGTCCCCAGGGCGGGTAACCGGCACTGGCGGCGCGGCGGGCGCCGACTCCGGGTCGGTGTTGCCCTCTGGGGTGGCGTCCAGCTCGGCCAGCATCTGTTCCAGCTCATCGTTGGCAAAGCCCGTCAGAGACAGATCGAAATCCATGTCGGCAAGATCACGCAGCTCCATGGCCAGCGTCTCTTCATCCCACCCTGCGTTCAGCGCCAGTTTGTTGTCCGCAATGACGTAGGCCCGCTTCTGGGCTTCGCTCAAGTGTCCAAGGCGCAGGCACGGCACGGTGGTCATGCCCAGCTTGGCGGCGGCCATGGTTCGCCCATGGCCCGCGATGATTCCGCCGGTGGCGTCAATCAATACCGGGTTGGTGAATCCAAACTCGGCGATGCTGGCCGCAATCTGGTTGACCTGCTCGTCGCTATGGGTGCGGCTGTTTCTCGCGTAAGGGGTCAGGCTCGCAACGGGCATCTGCTCTATCTGCATGCCACCTCCTCGAATGGCCGGATTTCCATGCCAAGGGCGGTGGCGATGTGGACCTCCAGGGTGGCGCCTTTTGAGTGGTGCCAGCCCGGCAGCAGGTAGACGGCTTCGCAGGTGGCCAATCGGCCAAGGTCGTGGCGCAGGTAGTCGGCCCACTCTGCGCCATCGACCACGCCATGATCGGCGGGATTCTCAACATGCAGTCCCTGTGATCTCAGCGCAGCGGCGGCGGCGTTAAACGCCGGGTAGTTGTAGTCGGGCAGGCCCGTCATTGGCCCAGCCAGGTACACCCGATTTTTTCGGCAGCCTGAAAGTAGAAAGGCGCGTGGGCGATTGCTCTCCTGCATGCTCTCGATCAGGTCGGCGGCGGCGCGCATGGCAATGCTCGAGGGGTTGTCCCGCAGATAGGCGGTCAGGGATTCGGGGGTTTCCCATTTCATGGGGGGGGTCTCCTCAATGCGATGGCCCGTGCATGATTTGCGCGGCCAAGATTCCAAAATGCCCGCCGATTTCTCTGGCGTGGCGAAGAATGAAAGAAGTTGTTGTGTGCTGATGGGGAGGGTAGAAGCGCCGTGGGGCACCTCTGCGCCCCTGCCCTGCTTCCATGTTCGCGGCTATCTGGCCGCGTTGCGCGGCGCGGTTCAGTGCGACAGAAACGGAAGGATAGGACTTGTTGCCGATTGCGCGGGCCACCTCGAGCGCGCTTGACCCAGGGTGGCTGTGTATGTATTCCACGGCCCGTGTGGCGAGGTTATGTGCTGGTTTCATGCTCCAACCTCCCCGTCGAAATCCAGGGCGCGGGCCAAGGGGGTGATGTACTGCGCCGCTTCGCGCCCTGCGTGCACGTCGGCCCGGTAGTCTTCAGCTGCACGGATGATTTCCTGCACAAGCTCCGGGGTGATTTTCTTGCCGACGTAGATATCGATCATGGAGGCACCGTGGCGGCCCTCGAACCATTCCCCAAAGGCTATCCAGTTCTCGGCCTCTTTCATGCGGCGCTCAAGGATGGGGCGAGCGGCTGCATCAACAGCCTGGCGCAGCTCATCGTCGAGCATGATCTGCCCATAGCTGCTTTCGATAGCGGTAGCGCTGGTGAGCTGCTTTGCCAGGGCGTAAGAGATGTCGTCGGGTGTCATTTCGAGTCTCCGGTGGGTTGCGCCGCGTCCAGCGCGGCCTGGAAGTTGAAGTAGCCCTCGGTGAGCCATTCGGTCTTGGTCTGGCTCATGGGCTGGCGCGCAGTGGCGGGAATCACCATCTTGCGAGTGTGGAACTCAGCGCCGGTGCGCTCGCGGTAGGTCTGATGTGCGCGACCGGCCACCCAGCCGGGCTGGCGACCGACAAAGCCGACAAATTGGGTCTCGCCGGGCGGCATGCCTTGGCGCTGCTCATGGCGCCACCAGCGCACGAAGGCGGTGTACAACTGCCGCCCGGTACAAGGCACGAAAGGCAGCGGCTGCTGGTCATCGGTCAGCACCACGGCGCCCGATTCCCAGGCCAGCAGGAACTCGGCCTCGGGCTTGGGCGCGGGCAGCGCATTGGCGGCGGGTGGCTCGATGCCCAGCAGGTGCATGGCGTCGATGCCGGTCAGGCTGGCGACCGTGCGGTTGGCGGCAACGATGGC